>PMUE01000215.1 GCA_003167055.1 Vulcanimicrobiota bacterium
GACGGCTACGGCAACCATCGCGATTCCCGGCGCCGAATTGGGGGTCAATACTACCGCCGGTGGCCTAACCTTCGATTCCGGTGGAAACCTCTGGGCAGCCATTTTCGTTTCCGGTAATGCGCCGGCGATATACGAGTTCGCGGCGCCTCTTACGACAGGGGAAAGCCCGTCGATTACCATCTCCGGCTCGAACACAGGCTTGGTATCGCCATGGGGCATCAGCTACAATCCCGGGACGGGAAACATCTACGTCGCCGACACTGACGCGAACGCAATCGACGTGTGGAGCGCTTCGGCCAGCGGGAACGTTGCTCCAAGCGCGACCATTTCGGGATCGAATACGGCGCTAACCTCGCCGACGGGCATAAGAACCGACGCCAACTACATCTACGTAAACGGTAGCGATGACAACCTAAACGAATTCAGTATAAGCGCTAGCGGAAACGCTTCGCCCGCAAACACCGTCAGCTTGGGCTCAAGCGCATCTTGGTTCGATTTCGACGTTGTTCAAAACATATACGTGCCCCAGGGATCAAACACCAATGTGTTCATACCTTACAACAATTACGAAAATAGCCACACCCAGGCTAACAGCAACTCGTTTGAGCACGGCGTGGCGGTCGACGACGCGGGCTATATCTATGGTCCGTCCGGTCCAAGTGATGCGGATATCTATGTTTATGATTCCGTCAATTGGAGCAGCACCACGCCGACGTTAGCGGTCGATGTCAACGTTGGATCAGAGGCGCAACTGGAATCAATCGCACTCTATTCCCCAGGGAAATTCAACGGGACGGAACCACAGTAACTCGGTAAACAGCATCGCCATCGGCCGTTCTCGGCCGATGGCGATTTGCACTTTGATCCGGTCGCTAGTTGAACAGCGTGTAGACGGCGTCCGTGGAATAGATGCCATCGACGGTCGACGCCGGAACCGTGACCGTGAGGTCGACGCAGTAGGTGGTTATTGCGGTTCCACTAGCCAAACCGGACCACACGCTGCCATCTGTGGCATACACGATATATGGAGTCGGTTTGGGTTGCGGCGTGGCCGCAAGTTTATAGGTGTTGTTGGCAAGCGCAGTGCCTGGAAGCGTTGCGCCGCTCGCCGACGTTAAATCGGTCGCGACACCCTCCTCGAGAGACCAGGCTGTAGCCATGTTGACGGAGACCGTCAAAGAGCACAGTGGCTGAACCGTCACGGTCTGACCGGGCGCAGCCATCATCGAAACGTTCGGCACGTTGCTGACAAGAATCGTTCCTTTAGGATTGGGCGTCACCTCAGCCTGGACGAGCACGTTGTGGACCTGCGCGACCATCGTCGAGTCGCCGGCAAAATGCAAGCCCTCCGCGCTGAATGCGCGCTGCATTGAAGGCTCCGCGCGCCGCAACGCTGATGCGATCGACGGGACGCCGGCCTGCGACGGAGCTTCACGCGGAACATATCCCACGATCGGGGTCCCGACGACGTCCACCGAGATGTTTAAAGCGATCTGCATCTGCTGCGATTGGATCGTAGCCTTCACCGGTTGCGCCAGCACGAGCGCCAGCATCATGAACCCCGCGGCGACCAGGAACATTTGAAGACGCTTCATTCGCCAACCACCGTATAGACTATCCAAACGTAGAAGTTGCCGCCTGCGCCGGCCGCCACGTTGGGCACCTTGAATTGATAGTCGTAGTAAAAGTCGTTGTTAGGTGTGACACTTTGGGCGATCGGGTTGGGGTAGATCGTGTAGGCGATTGTAGGCCCGGCCCCTGCAATGTCGGCGGTACTGCCCGAAACGGAACCGATCGTTTGCGAGAAGGGCAGCCCGGGCGTAAAGCCGGTATTGGAATCCGATGTTGCGCCGCTATTAAGGTAGTACAAATACTGTCCGGGATAGGTCTGGGCGTTGCTATTATTCGTGAGCGCGATGGCCGCCTCGCCGTAGACCAAGAAGCCCGACGGATCGTTGGTCGTAACGTGGATGTGCGCCGCGTATTTGTAGAGGTAGGTATCGCCGCCGACTGTGGTGCCGAAATCGACGGTTGCCGGAGCGCCGGGTCCATGGGTCGGCGCCGGTTGGGTGCCGAAGGTCGCGAGCACCGCGCCGTAACCCGTATAGTAGTTTGGCGTCAGGGTGAAGTTGATGATTGGCATCTGATGCCATTCGACCCTAGCATTGCCGGTCGCGGTTACCGCATCGGCTGGAGACAAGACGACTATCAGCGCCGTTGCGGCGAAGATCGCTCCTATCAGTCCCAGAAGATACCGTTTCATCGCAGTGTCCAACACGCTCCCTGTGTTTGCCTTTGTTTACGGCCGGCTAGTGAACGTCGAAATTGATCTCGCCGCCGGTTTCCGTTTTGCCGCCGTAGTCGATGGTGGCGATCGCCTGATACGATCCCGCTGCGAGCGGTTTGCCGGAGAGTTCGATCAATCGCTCTCCGCCGCGCTCGACGAGCATGTTGTCAGGCATCGGCACCTGGTATAAGACCGAACCGCCCTTCTGCACCGTCACTTGACCGCGCAGATATTCGTGGGCATTGCCGACGTTTTTGAAGGTCACACGGTAGACTTGCCGGCCGGGCGCCTTCGCACTCGTCATCTTTGTGATCGCGCCGTTAACTTGCACCGTGTTCGGCACGGTGATGTAGAACTTCGACGCGACACGGGCCGAGAATGCGACGCCGCCTTGGCGCCGCTCGGGCCTAGTTTGGAAGAAGACGACGCCCGCGTACTCTCCCGAGAGTTTGTCGTCAGACGGCATCGCGATCGTGAGCTGCACTTGCTGCGACGTCCCCGGAGGGATGTCGAACTCGCGCGGCCGGATCGATGCCCAGCGAAGTAACGAGTACTCGCTGGCTCCGAGTTTTTCGAACTCGTAGTTGCCGCTCTGCGAGAGCGTGAAATCCGATAACGATGCCAGGATATGGATCGAGTTTGTCGTGGTGTTTGAAACCGTTACCGGGACGTTGTAGGTAGTTCCGAGCGGGATCGAAGCTTCGAATTTTCCGGGGGTCACCGTGATACCAAGTCCGATGGTGTCCCCGGGCGCCGCCATCGCCCCAAAAAGGACGAGGAGAGCGATGAGTAACGAGGTCAGTCGATTCAACTGCTGCATATCCCGTTTCCCTTCGCCGCGGAAACCACCGTGGTCCCGCGACGAAGGGCGCTCTTCCTCTATCCTAGTTGGTCGTCAGGGTGTAGGTCAGGATCACTGTCTGGGCGCCGCTTTGCATGGCGGGTCCCATGTTGAGTTGGACGTCCGAATTGAGGTCCGAACCCGTCGTCGACTTGGTCAGCGCCAGGATATTGACGGGCGCCGCGGTCGGGACGAGGGTGCCGCTCGAGCACGCGGTCGTGCTGCTCATTGCGACGGCAGCCACGCGGGCGGACGCCGTCCAAGCGGTATTGCCGGTCGTGCTCCACACGCCATCCGGGAGGATGCAGAGCAGCGAGCCGTTGGTGGCCGTATCGTAGGCCGACGGCACACCGGCCGTGGCTTGCACGGTCAGGTTGGCGCCGAGGCTGTCGTTGGTGACGACATAGGCGTCGATGGCGTTGACTTCGAGGCAGTTGGTGTAGTCGGTGCCGTCGGCGACGACGTTGCCGAAGTTGACGGTACCGTTCGCGTTCGCACCGTTGCCGCCGTTGCCGTCGTAGCTTGAGCTAGCGACGTCAGTCGTGCCGTTGCATCCGCTGGTCGTGCTGCCGTTGCCGTTCCAATAGATATCGGTCGACGCCGGCGTCGTGTGCGTCTTGGAGGCGGTCGTTTGGGTGTACATCGTGAGGGTCGCCGTAATGGCGTAGTTCCATTCGACGTTGACGGTCTGGGTCTGGACGACGGCCAGAGCCGGGGCCGCGGTTGAGAGAAGAGCGCCCAGGGTTAGGAGCGCTGCAAGGCGTTTAATGTTCATTTTCCTTTCACCATTGCGCGAGAGTGCCATCCATGGCGGGTATTGGTAGGTACATAGAACTTATCGGCAGCCTTAAGCCCCTGGTTAGTAGCAGTCCGTGCAGGGGGCGTTAAGAAATGCCACCCCTGACCGTAAAGATGCTCCGGAGGCCTGTTTTTCGCGCATAAGAAGAGGCGCAACGGATGCCCGAAGCGCCTCAAATGCGAGAAAAGCCGCACCTTTTCCACTAGTTGCCGATGAGGGTGTAGGTGATCGTCACCTGATGGCCGGACACGTCGGCGCCGTTAACGACCTCGAAGTTTTGCAGCACGTCGAAGTCCGAGTTTGCCGTGTAGTTGCCGCAGGCCAGTGTCGTCACCGCGGCGGTCGGGCTGAAGTATGTGCCCACGCCGGTGCCATAGGTTAGACCGGTGGTCGAATTCGTCTCGTCCACCGAGGTCGAAAGCTCGGTGGTGGCATTGGCGCTGGCCGCAACCTGCAACTGCCAGGTGTTGGCGACCGTGCCGGCGCCTGCCGGGCACGTAGCGGCTACCGTTGACCCCTCGTAGACCACGGTTGCGCGGACCACGTCGGTGCCCGTGATAGTGGTGCCGGCTCCGAACTCTCCGAAGTTCACCGTTTCACCCGAGAACGTGCACTGGGCGGGGTTGCAGACCACACTAGGATGCGAATTGCCCGGGCCTGGATTCGACGGGTCAACGCTGATCGCGAGACCGAGCGAGAAGGCCACTGACACTTCATCCGAACCGGTCCAGGCGAGGCCTGCGGTTGCGCCGTCGACCGTCGACGGGAAGAGGTAGCTGTCGCTTTCGGTGCTCGGCGTGTCCGCTACGAATTCCACCGCGATGTTGTCGGTTGGAGCAAATCCGGTGCAGCCGCTGACCTGGATCTGACCAGGCGTGCTGCCGGATGTCGGATCGAACGTGTTCGCCACGTTGATGGCGCAACCGGCCGGAATACCCGTCGTCTTAAATAGGCCGCCGCTGATGGTCCCGAGGACGACGTACTGCGTCACGGGGCTACCGACGAGATTCCAATCGCCGCTACTCGTTGCCAGGCCGTTGACATCGAATGCGGGCAGCGTGATGTTGACCGTGCCAATGTCGGTACCGGTCGCGCTCGTGTTGGTCACTTCGTAGATGAAACAGTTCGGCGACTTCGAGACCTGCGCGACCGTGTTGGTGCTGACGTTCGACGTCGTATCGCAGCTCGCGTCTGTCGCGCCTTGCTGAACCGAATAGAACTTGGCACTTGCCGTCTTCGACGATGACGTCACCGTGACGGTCTTCGGGGCTGACCAGCCGCCTCCGTTTGCGCCGTGCGCATACAGGTAGAACGTCTGCGTCCCGGTCGTTGTATTGGCGAGCGTGAAGTTGATCGTTAACGTCCCGCCTGCAGCGACTGCGTCTTGCTCTTGCGCCGCGGTACACGCGGCCCCAAGCGCGGTTTGCGCCGTCGTCGGATTCGTTGGCCCCGTCGGCGGCTGCGGCGGGCCGGCAGTCGTGTGATTCGTGTACTGATTGGTACACACGCCAAACCAATACTCCAAGTCATTGCCCGCGACGTTGTAACCGGTCCCGGAAAGGTTTGCCCAGCCGGCCGAGCCGGTACCCGAGAAGCTCGGCGCGGTAAGGTTCCAGGCGTTGCTCGTAGCTTCTTCGAGCACGATCGCATCCACCGGATCCGGATTGGCATCGGCAGCGGTCGTGGTGTTGGAATACACGAGCGAATAACTCGTGGTCGTCGCGCCTGGCGAAACGGTCGACGGATCGAACTGGGCTGCCATCAGGTTGCTATTGAGCGAGAAGCCCTGAATCGAAAGACTATCTACCGGCGTGCCGGCAACCGCGCCGCCGACGACCGCGGTTTCGGTGTTTCCGTCCGCGGGCAACGTTGTCCACGTCAACTCCTGCGTTGACCAGGACTCGACTTGCAGCTCTTGCGCGATGTATGACGCTTGCGAGGCGGGAACGTCGAGCCAAATCTGTCCCTGGTTGCCGACGCCGACGCCGATGTCGGCTCGGTTGCCGGTGCCGTTATACGTTCCACCGGCGGGATTGAAACACAGCGCATTCGTGCCGAGCGTATTCCAACATGCATTGTTGCCGGTCGACGAAAGCGTGTAGTAGCCCTGGGTCGCGCCACCGCCCGCCGGGGTCTTGGGTTCACTAGGATCGACCGTGATCTCCGAGGCATCGATATTTGTCGGGAACGTGATCGCGATTTCGCCGAGTCCCTGGCCACTTGCTGCGGCGCCGCACGACGGCGCAGGTACTCCCGTCCCGTTGCACGCGCTCAGGTTGATTACCAAGATGTCTTCGCGGCCGGTCGCGATCGCAAACGGCGAGCTGTTCTGGTATTCGCCCTGCGCGAATTCCGCCGGATAAAAATGGGTGTTGATCCACGGAACCGTTGGCGGATTGGTGGCTTCTGCTACGGCGTTACGCGACGTGTTCCCCGGGAACGTCGCCGACCCGATGTAGTGGGCATTCGACGTACCGATGAGAGCGGAGCCCGAACTGCCGTAATACACCGGCGTCCAGGCGGGCGACGTTGCGCCCGTGCTTGACCACGCGAGACCATCGGCTGGGAGAATCGACGTTACCGTATCGCACGGAACGTTGTAGCATGGCCAACCGGTATTACCACCCTGCCCATAGAACGTCATTCCCGCGACGGTGATCGACTGGCCCGGAAGAAGCGTGACGTTTCCGGACGGCACGAACTTCAGCACACACTGCGAGTTGAGGCCCGGATTCGTTGGCGTGGCCGTGCTGCAGTAATCGGTGAGCGTCCAACTATTGCCGCTGCTGTCCGTCACGGTTTTCGCGCAGCCTGTCGTGTTGTACGTGCCCGCGCAGCCGGTAATTGCGACAGTCACGCCGTCGCCCGTTGTATTACTGGGTGGCACGAACCCGCCCGCATTGGTCAACGTCGCTCCCGGGCCGGTGGTGTACTCGATACCCTTGATCGGGTCGGGTGCGTTGGGATAGTTGAAATTCGCCGTGTTGGTGAAGACCATGCTGGCGGCTTGGTTATATACGCCCCCCGCGCAGCAGCCAAACGTGAGCGTGTTCGTGTCGACGCCCCCAATGACGAACTGCGTCTGCATGCTGTATCCCATGAGCTGGAAAGCCTGCGACGCCTCGACGACACCGGTACCCGTATTGTAGAGCTGCATCGTCCAGATATTGTTGGGATACGTACCGGGCGGATTCAACGTGGGGCTTGCGGCCGAAAACGTAAACGTGCCGGTTGCCGTGCAGGTCGCGGAAGTGTTATTGGTGAGCGTACACGTGCCCGGGATGGTGTTGGTCGTCGCGACGTAGACGACTTGGCCGTCGGGATCGCTCGCGGTCATGCGATACGTTCCGCCGACTTGGTTGGGAACGTCTGCGAGAATTCCGCCGGTCGATTGATCGTTCGCGCTGTCCCAGGCGAATTGCGTTGCCGTCGATATTGTGGGAGCCGCGGGCGAGGGCGCCGGCGCCGGTGTACCGTAGAGCAGGAAGCCGTACTGCTGGAAGCCGGTCAGTGAGACTTGTACCTGACCAAGTGTTTGACCGGCTGTCTTGTCGTACACGACCACCGAGTAGGTCCCAGCCGGGTAACTTTCACTCAGTTGCCACGTTAGCGATAGCTGCCCACTCGGCGCGCTGATGCCCGGAGAGTTCGCGGGATTGCAGATCAGCGAATTGGGCGCGCCGCTTGGGTACGGGCTCGGTGACGCCGGCGCGGGAGTAGAATTGGGTGTAACGTAGACGCAGAATGAGTTGACGGACGTCGACATGACGTAGACGACATACGAGTCGTTCGTTGAAACGTCCGGAAGATAGATATACGCGGCTGAACTCGTGTTGATGTTGTACTGATACGACGCCTGCGTGTGATAGGGATCCTGATAGACGCCGATCGTGAACGATTGCCCGGCGTTGACATACACGATTGAGACGATGACTTGCGCCGTCACATCGTAGACGAAGAACGCGTAGGTGCCCGCCGCGCTCAGCGTCGTGGTGTGTGCGGTCGGGCCGTTGTACAAATAGGGAGCGATGCTTACCAGCGTTGCCGTCGTCGCGGTCGGCGGAACGTAATAGTCCTCGTACAGGTCGGTCTGACTCCAGTCGCCGTTATTGGTCGCTTCCCACGTGAGCGAACAGCCGATGGAGTACAGAGCGCCGGTCGATCCGCAGTTTGCCGCGGCGGTAAGATCGATCGTTGCGCCGGTCGCGGCCAAGGGGTGGTAGCGTCCGCCTTTGAGCGTCGCCTTCGGTGTCGCCGTATTCACGCCGGTCTTCAGCGGAAGCGCCGGGAAGCACGAAAGGGGCACCTGCTGCCCGGCCTTGATCGTCTTGAGGTTCATCCCTCGGCACTGCGCGGGGAGAAAACGTTTTGCACCGGTTGTCGGCATCGCAACCGCGGTCGCAAGCGGCCGTGCCGTTGCAATCGCAGGCAGTGGGTTCGGCGCGAGTCGCGCCCCGGCGCCGTTGACGCCGGCAAATGCTACGGTCGCGATCGCCATCGATGCTACGACGGCTCCCGCTGCGGCTACCAAACGGCGAAGGCGCGGAGCGTTCCGATCCATTAAGGCGCCCCGTTCAAGCGCAAGTCCACGCGAGAGAGGGTTTCACGTTGCGATGTCCTTGTCACCATGCGCGAAGGGTGCCATCCGTTGCCGAGCGAGGAAGCGAGTTACAACAGTTCTATCGGTATCGGTCCCCTGGGAGTTAATAACAGTCCGTGTAGGGGAAGTAAAGTTAGCTGTTTTTGGAACGTAAAGACACGGCCGCTCACGGGCTTCCCGAGCACGGTCTGTGTCCCGTCCTCCCACGTGATCTTGTCGCCGGTATGGACATCGACGAGGAACCGCGCCCTGACGGTCGCGAGTTGCCCAACTGCGTTGTTGTGCGACAAAAACTGCAGGATGACAAGCGGCAACTTTGGATCCACCGTGAGCGTGGCGTTCGGCGATACCGCCGTCCCGCCGACGCTGCCCTCAACCGGATATTGACCCGCCGCTGTGTGATCGGGTACCTCGACCTCGCCAAGCCACTTCGCGACCTCCTTGTCGTACGCGAGCGCGACATGCTTACCAAAGGCCGTCGCCGAGACGTCCTTGGCATCGGCCGGCGCGCTGATCGCGACGGTGGTCGTGCCGCGCGGAGGCAGCCGAACCTCGCTCAAGCGCATCGTCGGTACCGTCGGTGACGTCGCGGTTCCACCGGAGACCAGCGAGAAAACGACCTTCTTTTCAAACTGCCCGACGAGGAACTGAATGCCGCTGTAATGCTCCCCCGGTGCTAAATGCACGGTCACGCTGTCGGGCGACGCACCAAGGGTCGATTTGATCGTTTCGGGATCGACAGAGATCGTGTAGTCACCGGCCACAAGGTTGTCGATGATGAAGCTGCCGTCGTCTTCGTCGATTGCGGCATGCTCGCCGGGCTCAGCCACGACGTAAGCGTTGAGCACGCCGAGCCCCGCTTGTTTGTCCATATCTTTCGCATACAAGATCGTGCCTGAAATCGAACCCAAGAGCTGGGCGTGGAAGTCCAGCGTCGCATATCTTCCGTCGTTAACGGATACTTTACGGACGAGATCCTCCGCAGCAAAGTCGGCGCTAGCCGGAATCGACTGCGGAATCACCGTGACCACGTGTTGTCCGGCGCTTAAGCCGCCAAAGCCGAACGCTCCGCTGTTGTCGGTCTGTGCATAGGTGCCGCCGTCGACACGCAATTGAACGTTTGAGAGCGGGATCGGATTCCCGTTGGGGTCGGTTCCGTAGACATGGCCGAGAATACCGCCGAACGTGCCGATGGTAAACGACACCGTGGCCGCCTGACCGCCTTGCACGACGATCGTCTGCACCGGATTGCTCGCCGTGAACCCAGGTGGAATCGACGAATTGTCGATCGTGACCTGATGCTGGCCGGGCGAGATAAAGGCGAACTGGAACCCGCCGGTCACATCGGTGCGCTGGACGTATTTGTTGTCGAGCGTGACCAGCACATTGCCGACGCCCCCGCCCGAATTTCCAAAGGTTGCGAAGTTTGAATTCGCCCCCGACCCCGTTGCATTGGAACCGGCAATCGTGACCTTCCCGGAGATCGTCGCGGGAAGCCGCGGATCGACGCGCCCGCTAACGCTCGTATTCCCGTAGGTAAACGGCGCAGTCAATGCGATCGCAAACACGCGACTACGTCCATTCGACGCCGGATTGAGCTTATCGCGCAATATTTGATACCCGAGCGACGTGGTGATTGAGATTACCGGCGAGATGCGCCGCGTCACATTGACTAGCGGCGTACGCTGAATCGCGTCGCTCGTGCTCGACGTCGTTCGGGTAATCGTTTCCCCGATCTGCAGCGTCGTCTTCTTCCACTGCTGTGCAATGTCGAAGGAAAAGCCTTTTTGCAATCCGGCGCTCGGTGTTGGCACGCCAAAGGGGGTCGCCGTTGCATCCGGCGACGGCGGCGCGGAGAGTTGGGTCGACTTCTGAATTTGCCCGGTGAGCCCGACGCTGAGCGTGCGGGTGATCGGGCGGCGCAGGCTTGCTAAGACGGATTGCGTTTCACTGATCGAACCATCGTCAACTGAGTGCTGAAATTGCCCACCGATGAGCGCAGAAGTATGAAGGAATTGCGTTGCGAGCGATACGGCACCCACGTTCGACCAAAGGTCTTCGCCCTGGCTGCTCGCGTCTTGACGCGTGAATGTGTACGACAATCCGCCGAACTTTGGAGTAGGCGAGTAGCTGATGGTCTCAACATGTTGCTCCGTCACGCCGAAGATCGCGTCGCCGGTCTTTTCGTAGTTTGCATCCACGAAGATCGGCACACGCGACGAGTGACAGGTGAAGTCGGCGTATCGATCGCTGTAGATCTCGCCGGCGCTAAACGAAACGAATTGATCCGGAACACCGCGGAGTGTAGTCGAACAATCGCCGCTATTTCCGAGATCGTCCAAACGTATTTGCGCGGCGATTCCGTGCGGCGAGCCGTCTCCGCCAGACCGCGACTGCCAGGCGCCTTCAGCGATTAGGCTTAAATTCCGCGCGGCGGTCGCGGCGCCGAACTCGAGCATTTTCATCTTCCCGAGTTGCGGCCCGTCGGCGTACGTGAATCCACTCTCGTAGAGGGTCCGCCCACGTACCTGCTGATCGAGCACGCCGAGGAGCTTGTCGGTCTCCTGGTCGGGACCGAGCGCAGGCCCCTCGTAGAAGGTTGCCTGCCCGTAGCGTTGCGGCACTATTAATGAGAATCCGCGCAAGATGGTGCCGAGTTGAAGCTGCCCGAGCGCGAGCAGCTGCTGGGCGCCATAGCCCAAAGAATACTTCGGGGTCGAGTATAGGAACTGTGGGACGCCCGCGACCGACTGACCGTTCGCCGAGAAGCCAAACGGAATTTTCAGGTCAGTCATTGTGGTCGCGGTTCGCCGGGACACGTCTGCAGTGAAGCCTGCCCCGACATCGGACTGATTCTGTGCGCTGGTCGAGGCTTGCTGAAACGGAAACGGGCCTGGGGTCGCCGTGCCGTTCGGGCCCGGGGTCGGCGTGAAAAACCCGGTCTGGCCGAATGAGGTGCTGGTGGACGTCTCCCCGAGCGAGAGGCTTCCGCTGACGTTGAACATGAGCGGCCCGCCGCGCTGCTCGATCTTCGCCCTCGGGGTCGGAATCGGCGTTGGGCTTGGCGCGGCGCTTGCTCCACCGGATCCGGCCGCCGCCTGGACCGCCGCCTGAACGGCCCGCGCCAGGGGTGCCAAAATCTCGGCATCCGCCCGGCTGCCGCCCGCGGCAAGGCCGGCCGCGGCCAACATAAGCACGCAACCGAGTATCTGAAGAAGGCGA
>PMUE01000363.1 GCA_003167055.1 Vulcanimicrobiota bacterium
CGATCGCCTGCGGCATCGCGTTGCGTCAGTTCGAGCGCCGGTGGATCAGCCTGACCGTCGCCGAGGACGTAAACCGCTTCTGGGATATTGCCGCGTTCATCGCCAACGCGCTGGTATTCTTCCTCGTCGGCGCGGCATTGGATATCGCAATCGTCACGCGCAACCCCGCCTTTGTGGTTGCCACGCTGGCCGGCGTCCTCGTCGCGCGGTTCGCCGTCGCGGGTTTGCTGCTACCGACCGGCTACCCGCGCGAGTGGCTCGACGTCGTTCGCGTTGCCGGGATGCGCGGCGCGCTCTCGCTCGCACTCGCAATCGCGCTGCCGCCGGACGTGCCACAACGCGAAACGATCATCGCCGCGACCTTCGCGGTCGCGTTGGCGACGATCATCTCGGCGGGGTTTACGGTGCCGCCGGTGGTTGCCAGAGCTGCACGTGCTCGGCAATAGGTCCGAGCGCATCGGCCGGCACAAAGGTGAGCGCTCCGAAGAGCAACACGACGCCGATCAACAGCACGACAAACATCGTGTTGTCGGTGCGGAACGTTCCGAGCGTTCGCATCGCGTTGATCGGACGCGCCGCGAGCGCACCGGCTAGCGCAAGCGTCGGAATCATCACGAGATACCGTCCGCCGAGCATGATTAAGCCCGTCGCGATATTGTAGAACAGGTTGGGTCCGAGGCCGCCGAAAGCCGAGCCGTTGTTCGCGGCGGTTGAGCTAAACGCGTAGAGGATCTCCGAGAATCCGTGCGGGCCGGTGTTGCCGAGCGTCGCCAGTCCCGGCGGAGTGACGGCAGCAATTGCGGTCGCGAGCAAGATGATGCCGGGGAAAACGATCGCGGCGATCATCGCAAAGGTCACCTCACGCCGCTCGATTTTCTTTCCGAGGTACTCCGGCGTTCGTCCAACCATGAGCCCGGCGATAAAGACGGTGAGCACCACAAAGACGAGCATGCCATAGAGACCGCTGCCGACGCCGCCGAAGACGACCTCGCCAATTTGCATATTCACCATCGGCACCAAACCGCCGAGCGGCATGAGCGAGTCGTATGCAAAGTTCGCCGCGCCCGTTCCGGAGTTGCTGCCTACACTCATCGAGAGCCCGGCGTTGGCGGCGCCGAAGCGTACCTCTTTGCCTTCCATGTTGCCCCCGCTCACGCCGAGCGCGTGGATCAGCGGATTACCGGTCGATTCCACGATCTGCCCGATCGCAAAGCCGGCAAACGCGATGACCAGCATTGCCGCCAGCAACGCGTATCCGGCTCGCCGTTCGCGCACCATCGTGCCGAAGAGCAGGACGAATGCGGTGGGTACGATCCAGATCGCGAGTAAGTCGAGCAGATTCGAGACCCCGTTTGGATTGATGTTCGGCGAGGCGGTGTTCGCAGCGAAGAAGCCACCGCCGTTGCCGCCGATGAGGCTGATCGCCTCCTGCGAAGCAACCGGTCCGCCGGGAATGCTCTGCGCGAAATGCTCGGCGCTCGTGACGTTGGTGTATGGCGCGAAGTTCTGGGGAACGCCGCACACGACGAACGCCAAGCCGAACACAATCGAGAGCGGAAGAAGTACGTAGAGCAATCCGCGCGTGAGATCGATCCAGAAGTTCCCGAGTGTCGCTGAGCGCTCGCGCACGAAACCGCGAATCACTGCGATGCCAACCGCGAGACCGATGCCGCCGGCAAGAAAGTTTTGCCAGGCGAAACCGGTCATTTGCGAGAGATAGCTCGCCGCGTTCTCGCCGGAGTAAAACTGCCAGTCGGTCGTGGTGACGAAGCTGATCGCGGAGTTCCACGCCAGCTCGGGTGCGAAGTTCGAAAAGTGCTGCGGATTGAGGGGCAGCCACTGCTGCACGCGCAGGATCACGTACAAGAGTACGGCCCCGGCAAGCGTAAGCGCCAGGGCCGCGAAGGCGTACGCCGACCAACTCATCTCGTCGTCCGAGATGCGACACAGGCGATAAATGCCGCGCTCGACGGGAATGAGAACGGGCGAAAGAAACGTTCGCTCGCCGCCGAAGACGTCGTGCATGTACCGCGCCAGCGGGACCGCCAGCACGAGCAGAAGCACCAGAAAAACGGCAGCGTTCATCCAGGGCACGTTTCCTATCATATGGGGCCGCCGCGAATCTGCGCAACCGCCAAATGGTTGCACTGCCGTCCGAACGGATGATCCATCCGGAGGCTGGCAACCCTATGCTTTTGGAGCCTATGCTAAGGCGCTATGTTCCACATGCTGCTTCTCGCGGCGGCTCTTGACGCTGCCCAACCTGTTCCCTCGGCCTCACCCTCACCCGCACCCGCGCCGACGCGGCGCGCTTTACCCTCGCCGCTCGATCCCCTCTTTGACGGCGGCGGCGGGGCGGAATTCGACGGCCCCACGATTGGCGTTCCGGCGGATACCGGCTTTCGCATCTACGGCTGGGTCGATCCCGGCATCGAAGAGAGCACGTCACACTACTCGAACTATCCGCTTACGTATGACGACGTTCCCAATCGCGTGCAGATGGATCAGGCTGTCCTGCGCTTCGATAAGCTCCCGGATACGGTGCAGACCGATCACATCGACTGGGGATTCCGGCTGACGGGTCTGTACGGCGTCGACTATCGCTGGACCACGCAGCAAGGCATCCTGAGCAATCAATTGCTGTTACGCAACCAAACCAACGGCTTTGATCCGGTCGAAGCGTACGGCGTTGTGTACTTCCCGCACATCGGTCAAGGCACGACACTCGAAATCGGGCGTTATATCTCGCCGCCCGACATCGAAGCGCAACTGGCGCCGGAGAATTTCCTTTACACCCACTCGCTGATGTTTGACTTCGACTCGTACACGCAGACGGGCTTTCTCTTTGCGACGAAGCTCAGCAACTATTGGACGATCGAGTACGCGATCGACTGGGGCGAGGACATTGCTCCTTGGGACGGCTCGGCGCACTTCCCAACCGGCATGTTGCTCGCCCGCTACGTTTCGCACTCGAATCGCAACTCGGTGCTGTTCGGACAAAACTCGATGAGCCTGGGCTCGCGTAACGGCCAGAACTTCACGACCTATACGAACGGTTACTACATCAATCCGACGACGGGCGCGCAGATGCCGATGATCTGGGGGCACGACAACCTTCAGCAAACGAACGTGACCTGGACCCACGTCTTCAATCCCGGCTTCCAGAACCAGTTCGAGGCGTACTACCTCTACGAGTACAACGCCTACATCGGGGGCACGATCAACAACTACAACGTTGCGACCGGCGGTCCGGTCTATCTTGGTGCCGGCGGCGGTCCGGGCGCATTCTTGCCTGGACTCTCAAGCGCAACCGGCCTGGTCGACTACCTGGAATACAAGTTCTCGCCGAAAGACTTCGTCTCGTTCCGTACCGATTACATCAACGATCCGCGCGGCGAGCGCTCCGGCTTTGCCACCGCGTACGGCAGCTTGACGCTCGGCGTGACGCACCGGTTCTCCAACGTCTTCATGATTCGCCCGGAGATCCGCACGGAGAAAGCCTTTCGCGCCGGCGTGACACCATACGACAACGGTACGAAGGCGTATCAAAACACGTTCGGCATGGACGCTATTCTGAACTACGGCAACCCCTAAGGTGACGTCATGAATGCGAGGCCGACGCCAACGTAATGTTGGCGCAGCCCCGCGAGCAGCGTCGACTGCACACCGTATTCAACGTCGAATTGGAGGTGCGGCGAAAAGTCGTGCTGGAATCCAAAGTCGATGAGACTGCGACTTCCAAGACCAACGCCGGCTTGGCTAAAGTAGGCATACTCAGCAAACAGCTGCGAGTTCGCCGGCAGCGCTGCCTCGAGTTCGACGCTCGGAATGAAGGCGAAGAAGTGCGTAACGTCACCGCTTGCGACATAGCCGGCAAGCGAATTGAAGCCCAAGGTGCCGGCGAATGAGAACTCGGAGTTGAGCGTGTAGCTCCAGTTGAAGTTGGCGGTATATTGCGTGCCGCCGGCGGTGAAAGCCGGGCTGCCGGACGCCACCGAGACCTGTGCGTTAACGCCCCACACGGCGGCCGCCGTCGTCCCGAGCTCATACTTAACGCCGAAGTTCATGTCGCTCGTGCCGCTAATGGTCGTCCCAGCGACCGAACTCGCATTTGACGACGGTGGTGTAAACGCGAACTCGAGGCGTGAGTCTCCGGTTCCGATGCGAAGAAATGCCTGCGGATACGAGACCTGGTTGCCGCCGGCGCTGCCGGTTACGGTGGTATTGGTGTAGCCGCTCTCGAGAAGGACGTGGCGCGCGCGTACCGTGCAGACCGACGTGGTCACGGTTGGCCGTGTGACGATCGCGAGGATCGGTGCGCAGGGATCGGGGATCGGCGTCGGACCGGGCGAGGGTGACGGGGACGCCGCGATCAGTACGGATGCGAGAGCCAGTGTAACCATGCTTCACTATAGCAGCCGCCGCGCGGTCACCAAGCATCCAAACGGATCATCCGTTCGGCGGCTGGTCCCGCCTACTGCAGTGGCTGTATCGTGAGAACGATATGCTCGAACTGGGAATCGTGATTCTCTCGATTGTCTGCTTTGTCGTGCTGGACCGCTACGTAATCGGCTGCGAAGAGATTTAGCCATGGCATTCGACGATATATTGGGGCTGTTGCTCACCATTGCCGGACTCGCGTACCTGACGTATGCGATGCTGCGCCCAGAGAAAGTTTAGGAGCAGAATATGACCGCCATCGGCTGGGTGCAAGTCGCCGTTCTTTTCGCATTGGTGCTGATCTGCGTCAAGCCGCTGGGGCTGTTCATGGGTCGCGTCTTTGCCGGCGAGCGCACGTTTCTCNNCCGGTCTTCGCGCCGGTCGAGAACGCCATCTATCGTCTCTGCCGGATCGATCCGAACGCGGAGATGACGTGGTACACGTACTTGTTCGCGGTTCTCGCGTTCACGTTCGTGGGCTTTGCGTACTTGTACGTCTTGCTGCGTACGCAGCAATGGCTGCCGCTCAATCCGCAAGGGTTCGGGCCAATGGCGCCCGATCTCGCGTTCAATACCGCGATTAGCTTCGTTACGAACACCAACTGGCAGTTCT
>PMUE01000208.1 GCA_003167055.1 Vulcanimicrobiota bacterium
TTTGCAAATGGCAGCGGCAGCCGAGTCGTGTGGATTGCCGACTTCTTGCCAAACGACATCGCCGGAACGATCGACGGACTGATGAACGCGGGAAGCGCTGCGATGAAAGCCGCGCTCGAGGGCTAGCCGGCCCGAGTAATTACGTGTCCTCTCCTTGGAGCGTCACGGTCACCGTCTGCGAGCGGCTGTTCTTGTCTTTAATCTGCAACGTTACCGTGCACGGCGACGAGGTATTGTTGCCGAGGGAGAACGAGTGATCGGTTGGGGTCACGACGCTCGAGCCCGTATAACATGACGGCGGTGTTCCCGCGGCCGTTAGCGTGAACGGGCCGCTGTCACCGCGCTCGTCGATGCTCAGAATGTTGCTTAGCGGAAGCGTCGTGATCGGGACGCGCCAGGTCGTTGTAAATTCGGTCCGCGCTAGCGTTACGGCGTTACTCGTGAGATCCAGGTAGATCACGTATCCGGCGCCCTTGGTGGAGATGGCGACCGTCTGACCATATACCGGGAACTCCGCGTCGCCTAAGGTCGTGAGAATGGTGACCGGCGTCGCGCCGTTGGGCCCTTCGACGACGCCGAGTACTCCGTTCTGCTTGTCGGCATAGCCGATGCGGTCGGCGGCACCGCTGTTGGGGCCGAACGCCGCGAGTCCTGCGTACGTGTTCCCGTTGTTTACGTTAAGTAGTTGCGAAAGCGAGCTCCCGCCGCTTGGGAGATTCATAATGAACGCGGCGCCGTCGTCGTTGAACAGGAAGTAGCCGACGCCGGTCCCATCGATACCGACGCCGCCACCGAAGCCGCTGCCCGGCGTAAACCCCGGATTCAGCTGCGTCGCACCACCGCTCGCATTCACCGTCCACGCTCCGCCATCGTTGAGACCGTCGATCAAGACGCCGCCCGCACTTTGCGGCGCCATGAGCAAGCTGTTGTCTGGGTAGGTGTCCCCCGGCAAGATGGTACTAGCGAGTGCCCCAGTGGTGCACGTGCCGGTGATCGGTGCAAACGCGACAGCGTCCGGTGAGGGAATGGGACTAGGACTAGGTACGATATTGCCGCTCGCCCAGATCTTCGAGCCGTCGTACGTCACGTCGCTGGCGTACGTCATGAAGCCGGAGAGACTGACCGTGCTGGTCGCGGTCCCGCCTCCCGCGGGAAAGCAGAGCAACTCGTCGTTCACTTCATCACTCACCCAGATACTGCCGTCACTCATCGCGTAGAAGCCGCTTGGTGTCGTGCCGTTAAGCGTGACCGGTGCTGAGCCTGTACCGGTCGAGACGTTGATGGTACCGTATTCGGCCGTCGTGAGCGACGTCGACATCAGCATGTAGGCGATCACGTTATTGGGTAGCGCCTGCAAATAGCCGGCGTTGTAAGCTGGGCTAGTGCCGAACGCTGAGGTTTGCACGTTGCTTGCAAGTACGATGTTGGCCGGCGAGGGTGCCGGCGACGCCGTTTGCTCCGCGGTAACCGCAAAGGTATCGACGATATGATCGCTGCTATCGGCCGTGATGCCGCCGTTGTACGAGTACTTTACGTTGGCGAGATCCGACGCACAGAACACATCGACCACCGGACTGGGTGTTGCGAAACTCGTCGCGCCGGCGCATGTCGCATTGAGGGTCAATCCGACGCCGTCGCCGGCGGGTGTAACGTTGAGCACGAGCGGCGCTAAGAACGCGTCGCTGAGAATTGCCGCGCCGCTCGAATCGTACGGCGTGATGCCGAGCGGCGACGGCATCGTCGAGACACCGGCGGTAAGCACTTGCGTGTTCGGCGTGTTGTTCGGATCGGGGCTCGGAACGGTGATCGCGACGTTGGCAACGATGCCGTTGAGCGCAAAGGCAATGGGCGAGGGTGTTACACCCGGCGCCGGACTCCCGATCGCGATCGCGCCGGATACAAAGGATGCCAGTGGTGTCGAGCTGGCGCTTGGGCTGGGGACGCTGAACGTTGCGACGTAAAAAATGTCGGTTCCGAACGGCGCGGCAACGCTAAACGTGCACGTTTCGCCGCCGGCGCCGGTGGTTGCGCACGGGCTCGGCGTCGTGACGGGAAACACTTGCTCTTGCGCCGGCGTCGGCGTCCCCGACCCGTTGGGAACGACCGCGAACACGATCGATTGCGTGTTGGGCGAGATAAAGAACGGGCGACGCGCGCGCGATTGCTGGTTCGCCGGCGGGATATTCAGCAACACGGCGAGTTGACGGGCGCCCTTCTGTCCCGTTCCCGGAGCACCGGCGCCAGGCTGCTGCGTGGTGCCGGGGAGCAGACCCGATTTTCCACCGCCGCCGCACGCGACGAGCAGCGCGGCAAGGACAAAAAGCAAACACCCGCCCCGAAGGCTCATCGTGGCAGTCCCCCTATGTAGAGAGTATCGGCTATTCCCTGGCGGCAGGCGGACACGATTTCGCCCTGCTCGAATGCCCCTGCCCTTGAGTACTGAGTCGCCGGCGGCTCCATCTCGCCAGGCGGGCTTCGAAGCCGCGCCTTTTGTTTATTTACGCACGCCGCTCCTTGCCTACAACACGGCCGGCAGTCTTTTCGCGGCCGACTGGAAGGCACGCCTGTTACAACTTCTCCTCGCAAGCGAAACGCTTCGCGTTGCCGTGTATATTGCATCCCCTTCGCTTGCGCACGAGCTTGCGACCTGGATCGAGTCGGGGAGCGTCACCGATCGCGCGGCGAGACGGATCCTCACTTATGTTTTGCGCGCATCGACACGGACGACGCCGTTTGGCATATTTGCGGCAATCGGGCGCGCGGATATCGGTGAAGCGACCACGGTAAGCATCGCTTCGGATCTGCAAACGCAGACGCGTCCTGACATGGGGTGGCTGAGCGCGTTATTGGATGGTTGGAAAAGTGACGTGATCTTCCGCCAAGGTCTGCACGTGCGAGTCAACGATGCGCTCATATCACGTGGCGGCCGCTATACCGTGTATCATCCGTCGCACGTGCATCGTACGAACGGCGAGAAGCCGCAGCTCGCCTATACTGCCGTCTCGTTTAAAGCCACCGACCCGGTAAGGTTTCTTCAGGAGAATCTGCGGGGCGCCATATCCGTAGCCGAGACAGCTTCGATGCTCGAAGAGCGCTTCGGCGAAGATCGAGAGGAGTGCTTGCGGCTCCTCAACGTGCTATGGGACGGCGGATTTTTCATCGATGAACTTGCGCTCGATCCAAGCGCGGATCCCTTGACTTCAACCGTTACTGCGCTTCGGCGTATCGATGGCGAGCGCGCGCATGCGGTCGAGAGCCTCGCGCGCGAACTAGCGTCGATTGATAGTGTGCCGCTCTCGCAGCGAAGCATCGACAATTATCGTGACATTGAGGAGTTCCAGAAGGGCATCGATCCGTCACGAGAGGCTCGATTACAGACCGACGCGACGCGTTTGGTTAGCGGGACGCTGGGACAGCGCGTGTTCGATGACGTTGCGGCGTTGATGCGCGTAATGCTGCGGTGGCATCCTCTCGCGATGAAGCGCTATCGCGAGCGATTTCTTACGAGATACGAAGGAACGTCGCGAGAGGTACCGTTGCTAGAACTCGTTCATCCTTCACTTGGTCTGGGCATTCCCGACGATCTCGAATTGGCACGCATCTTACCGCGTGATCTGATCGAGCGGCGGTTCGCTCTGGCATCGCAAGCGCTCCTAGACGGCGTTGCCGAGGTCGAGTTGGACGACGCCTCGCTGGATGCGTTGCTCCCGCCAAACGATGATGCGACCCTCGGCGCTTCCTTCGACCTTGGCTTTGAGATTCTCGCTCGGTCCGCTGCCGATGTCGACGAAGGAAATTATCGTATAGTGGGCGCGCCCCTCGTTTTTGCTCCGCTCGCGGGCGCATCGCTCGGGCGCTTCGCGAAGGCACTCGGAGAAAGCGCGTTGGACGACTTGCGCACGCTGGCTGAAAAAATCGAGGCATCACACCCGGATGCCGTTGTTGCGGAGCTCGTCGTTACGCCAAGCTATGCGCGCGGCCTCAACGTTTCGATTCGCCCGGTCCAGTTTCCGTACCAGATTCGGATTGGCTTGATGCACGAAAGCGCCGACCCGCATGTGATCACGCCCGACGATCTCGTCGTGGGGCTAGATGCGTCGGGATTTTACGTACGCTCGCTTCGGCTGAATAAGCGGGTGGAAGTCGTTCAAACGCACGTGCAGAACACAAACGAGTTGGTGCCGCCGCTCGGTAGGTTCTTGTCTCTCCTCGCCGCTGACGGCGTCATATTTCCGCACCAGTTTGACTGGGGCCCGGCCGAGAGCCTGACGTTTCTGCCCGGACTCCGCTGCGGTCGAATCATCATTTCCAAGGCACGTTGGAGATTTGAGAGGAGTGTGCTCGTGAATGCGTGCTCCGAAGCTGCCGCCATGCAAGCCTTTGCGCGGCGGTGGCGCCTGCCGAAGTATGTGCAGCTGCTTGAGCGCGACAACGTCCTTCCATTTGACATCTCAACGGATATCGGGCGGGAACTTCTGACCGACCACGTTTCGGGAAAGCGTGAGCATACCGTTTATCTTCAGAAGCTGCTCCCCGGTCCTGAGGATATGTGGATCGAGGACGAGCATGGCGCAAAATACCGCGGCGAGTTCGTAGCTAGCTTCGTCTGCAATTCGCCGCGCGCGCGTTTATTGCCTCATATGGTGCCTGCGTCTCGCGATGAAAGGGTACGCGCTCCCGGATCGGAGTGGATATATTTCAAGCTTTACGTCGAGCGCGACGACCAAGATCGGGTTCTTGTCCAGGAACTTGAACCGCTGCTGGCGTCGCTGAGCCTCTCGGGAGCAATTACGTCGTGGTTCTACGTTCGTTATGCGGATCCGGCCGACCATATTCGTTTACGGCTCCACAGGGCCGCTGAAAACTTCGGCGATGCCTTTCAGCGCCTTTTTGAGCGTTTCGCCTATCTTGTTCAAGATAAGGTGCTGGCGGATGTCAGCATTTCAAGTTACGATCGCGAAGTTGAACGGTATGGCGGAGCCGAAGCGATGGCAATCTGCGAGCGGATATTTTCTACCGACAGCTCTTGCGTTGTTTCGAATCTTCTGGAAGACCTACCGGTTGACGATGAGCGTCGCCTCGCCTTTGCAGCAAGGACGATCGCGCACGTGGCAGTCACCTGTTCACGAGAATCCGAGCAGTCCGCGTCGCTGTTCTTGAGGTATCGAAGAAGCGGTAAGATGCGTGCAGACGGGCGAAAAATTGTCCAAATGATCCAGGCGGAGCTGCGAGATGCCGGAGAGCCGAGTAGACTGCCCCTCGCGGAAGGTATCATAGAACTCATGGAGCTCGATGGCAGGGGCGGCCTGAGCAGGCCGTTCACGGAGGTCATCGATTCGATCATACACATGCACTGCAACCGCTGCGGACTTAATCTGGAGTCGGAGGAGCGAGCTCGCGCGATTGCGCGGCAGGCACTTCATAGCACGGAGGTCGTGGCCGCGCGATGATCGGCAAGGTGTCGGATCCGATACCTCGGGAGCGCATTTCGTCGCGTATCGCTGCGGCTGCGGAATTTCCCCTGACCGTCATCATCGCGCCTGCGGGCTGCGGCAAATCGACGGCGCTGGATCAATATCTTGCCGCACTCGGTGTGCCGCGCGCGTACTATCGGGTACGACCAGGAGATGCCACGCTCGCACAGTTTATTCTCGGGCTAGCGCAGGATTGCGGCGCGGCTTTTCCAGTTGAGCTGGCGCAGGCGATCGTGAACGCGCATTCGGACCAGCCGCTCGATGCGGCGATCGAGCCCTTGGCAAGCGTGTGCGCGCTGCACCTGCGCGAGCACGGTGGCGTGCTGGTGATCGACGATCTTCACTATACGCAGAGCCCCGAGATCGTACGGTTCGTACATGAACTCGTGCTGAAGACGAAAGAAAGCCTCCGCTGGATTATCGCGACGCGGTCGCGAAAAGCGCTTCCGCTTGGATCGTGGCTTGCAAGCGGTCTTTGCGATCTCCCGATCGATGAGGCCACACTGGCGTTTACGCGTGAAGATATAGCGACGGCAGCACATGCTCGCAATCTCACGCTGTCCGAGGCGCAAATGTCCGCCGTAACGTCGGCTACGTGCGGCTGGCCCATCGGCGTTGGACTCGCTCTGAGATATGCCGGTTCCGGCTCTGATGTAACGGGGGTTGCCGCACAAACACGGCTTGCCAGCTACGAATATTTGACCTCACATATGTATTTAGGGTTCAGTGAGGTCGAACAAGACTTTTTGTGCTTCGGGGCGCTCCTTCCGTCATTGCGAGTTGATCTTTTTGAAGCGGCGGGATTCGCTGATGCGGCACAGGTTCTGGATGGCCTCTACCAACACTCGAGCTTTTTATCACGCCGATTCAGCGGTGACGCCGTAGCGACGGTGGAATACGCGTGTCACGACCTCTTTCGCGACTACTTGCGTCACCAGCTTGCGGCCCGCGGACGTGATGAAGAGCAAGAGCTTCAAAAGCGTGCCGCCGACGCACTCGTTGCGAAGGGTATGATCTTGGCGGGGTTGCCTCTCTACGCGTTATCGCAATCGTGGGTCGAACTGGCGGAAAACCTTGCCCGCCACGGCTACAGCTTCATCGATGAGGGACGCAGCGACGTCGTCGAATCTGCGATTGCGACGCTGCCTGCCAACGACGTCCGTTGGCGAAGCACGAGTTTGCAAATGCGCGCGGAGCTGACGGCACGGGCCAAAGGTTACAAGGCCGCCGAAGGTTTGTTTTTGGCCGCGATCGACTGCGCGCCTAACGGCGAAGAACGCGTGAGCGCGCTTTTTCGATTTGCAACGCATCAACATCTGCACGATCCGCGGGGTGCCGAACGTACGCTGGAGGAGATCCTATCGTCGCCGCAATGTCCGGCAGAGGTCCGGCCACATGCGTCCGCCTATCTCTTGGCCACGCGGACGTGGCTGGACCCGTATTATGACCTCCGCGATGAGCTCACTAGGCTTGAGAGCACGGTCGACGCGATCGAATCTGATGATCGCCGTGTCAGCGTGCTTCTATTCGCGTGTTGCGCTGCCACGTTTTGCGGCGATCCCCGAGCGGAACGCTTGGGGCTGAGCGCAGTCGAAGTAGCGCAAGCGGGAAATATGCTTGGCGCCCTACTGGCATTGTATGGTACGCTGGCGCGCAACGCACTGTACCGGGGCGATGACCCCGCAGTCGTAATGGGGTATGTGGCGCAACTCGAAGCGGTCGTCGAGCGCGTCGAGATTAGGCAGGGAGACAGGGCGAGCATTTTGCTGAAAATGGGTTTGGCAATGCGGGCCGGCGATGCAACGTCGGTCGAATATCTACTGCAAAGGTACCCCGCCTATAAGTTTCCGCCAAGCGCCGCGACGCAGAGCGTCGTCGCACGTGCGCAGGCCCTCTTGCGAGCGTGGAAGGGTGCCTTCGGTCAAGCCTATGAGCTCTTGATCGGCGCATGGCAGAACTCATACGGAATGTACCGGCCAGTCGTCGGGGCGCTCTGCGCGGTCTTCGCTGCGGCGGCGGGACGCAGAGAAGACGTTCGTACTCTCTTAGAGGATGGGACGGCGTGGCTACAGTCGGCAAAACCATGGAATGACGCGCTGCTCCGAAACACCGAGCTTGCTCGGCAACTCTATGCCTTTGCGGCTGCAATCTCCGGAAGGCATCGTGAGGCGCTGCGTCTCATGCGTCAGAGTCCGGCGCTATCCGGAGCCTGCGTGCAGGCGCTCGCAGATGCTGTTCGAGCGTTGCTGGCCGGGTCCGCAATCGTTCTCGCCGAGGAAGATCTTGTTTCCAAGCAGTTGTGTGAGCTCGGATACGGGGACATCGCATTGACGATTCGAGCGGCCCTGCGGCAATACCAAGGCAACGTTGACGCAAGCGTCACGCTGACCGCGCAACAAACGGAAGTCCTCGAAGCACTTGCGGTCGGGCTCGCGCCGAAGCAAATCGCAGAGATGATGGACCGGCGCCTCTCTACCGTCCAAGGACATATCCGCGATGCCATTGCAAAACTGGGATGCAGTGGGAGGGAGCAGGCCATTCGCATCGCCCGCTCCCGCGGATTATTGAAACGCTAGAAGCTAAAGGTCGTACGCGTTGGTCACGGGCCCACAGATTGGCCCGGTTGGCGTGTATATCGACGTGATGCCCCCGTCGGCGGGCGGGAAGTCTTTCGGGGACTCATCCGAGGTCTTTTTCGCAATGATCAAGTCGACAGGTTCAAACACTTGCTACCCCCTCGCGTTCGTAGAGGTTCGGTTGATTTGCCTCCTTGTTTAGATCTCCTGCGGGCCAGGGGGTGGTACAAAAGGACTATCGTCGGTGCCTCGCTGCTCGCCGCGCTTGGCGCCTGTAGCAATGCGCCCGAGGCTTTTCGAGACCACCCCGCCGGATACCCTATCGTGCAGATCGCAATATCGAGAGACCCGGCAACGCTCAATCCGCTCATCTCGGAGAACGAAGATGAGTTTTACCTCGAAGAGGCGGTCTTTGATGGATTGCTCAAGTTCGATGCGAAGGGCCGGCTCGTTCCTGACCTCGCGGTTGCCGTTCCGTCGCAGACTAACGGGGGAATCACCGCCGATCTGAAGACCATAACGTATCGCCTTCGGCGCAACGTTGTGTGGCAGGATGGCTCTCCTTTCACGTCGCGCGACGTCGCATTTACGTATCGCATGCTCATGAGCGATCGTCTTGCCTCGCCGTTGCGCTCCTCGTACACGCAAGTAGCGTCACTCAAAACTCCATCCCTATATACGGTTGTGGTGCAATTGCGCAAACCGTCTGTTGCAGCTATCTCTCAAATATTCGTTGCCGGAATGGGGTTCATCGTGCCGGAGCACCTATTGCGTCGCGTCGACGATGTCCGCCGCTCGCTCTTCAATGCGGCGCCGGTTGGAACCGGCCCGTTTGCCGTTCACAGCTGGAACCGCGGTCAGGACATCGAGCTCGTTGCGAACGATCGGTATTTTAAGGGACGGCCGCGCGCTCGAGGAGTGCGTCTCCGCATCGTGCCCGACGCGGCTACACGCGCGCAGTTGGTGGCGACCGGCGCCGTTGACCTCGCTCGCGTGAACTCGAGCGCGGTGCCGTCGCTTACGTCCGTTCCCGGAATGCGCGTTGTGCAAGAGCGAACGACGGACATCTACTATCTCGATCTCAACACTTCTCGAGCGCCCTTGGATGATCGTGCCGTGCGTGAGGCATTAGCTGGAGCGATCGATCGTCCGCGGATCGTATCGATGCTCGGAGGCGGGGTCCAGGCCGCAGACAGCCTGATGCCGGGTGATCGCCGGTGCCCGAAGACGGTTAGGCCGGCATCGGCCGTTCAGACGCGCAATGGAGGAACGCTGCAGCTCCAGATAACCTATGCATCAACTCGTGCGGCGGAGCATACGGCAGTGGTACTTCAGCAGGCGTGGAAGGCAATCGGTGTTGACGCAACCCTGCGGCCCTTGCCTTTCGCGCTTCTGTACGGCGAGCGCGGGGCGGTCGTAACGGGCCGGTACGATGTGGCGATTGACGGCTTCGGGGTCGCCGAGCCGGGTGGCATTGGGCCGATTATTGAAACGGATAACGCGCCGCCCAACGGTTTCAACTTTTCGCGCTACGCAAATGCCAATGTCGATCGCTGGCTCGTTATGGCTGACGCTACCGAAGATGAGCGCAAGCGCGCACTGCTGTACGCGAATGTGCAAGCCACGCTCTGCCGCGATGCGCCGATCATCCCGCTTTTTTGGGACACTAATACCTACGCATTCAACGGGCGGCTTCACGGATTTGCTCCGGAGCCCATCATGTCGGACTTTTGGAACGTCGCCTCGTGGTCTCTTTACTGATGCATGCGGGCTAGCAACTCGAGTCGTGTTTTGACGCCGAAGTGCCGCATAACCGGTCCAAGATGCTTGCGTACTGTTTCCTCGGCTATTCCGAGGTGCGCGGCAATCTGAGCCGGGCTTTTCCCATGACGGGCGGCATCGAGTACTTGCTGCTGACGCCGCGTTAGTCGCCGGCTGTTGCCCGCGTCCAACAGCCGGTAGAAGCGGCTCGAATGATAGTTCGCGAGTTTTTCCTTGGCGCGCAGTTCCCATACGCGCAGACCAGTGAGTTGGTGAATGAGCAGCGCCGCGCGCCCCGCTCTCCACGCGTAGCCGAGTTTGTCAAACGAAGCGTACGCTTCACGCGCGGCGCTGATCGCTACGCGCTCGTCGCTCTGGGCGTGGATGAATGCGTGCGCTTCACGAAGCAGTACATCGAACCGTATTCGGAACGCAGGCACTGTCGGACGCATCCGGATCGCAAGAACCAGGTTCTCCTGTGCAAGCTCTTGGTATTGCGCTTCAGCTGCGACTTGCGCAACTTGCGGGAGCAAGAGTATGTTCTCATCCGCAACGTCCTCCCAGCGGATCGCGCGACTTGACGTTCCCACCGTCTCTATTGCAGCACGCACGAAAGGCGAATGGGTGTCGCCGTTCGCTACGGCAATGGCAGCAAGATCCAGGTGGATGGCGAGATGCGCAAGCGGCGTGGCCGCTTCGGCGGCGGCGCGCATCAACGACGCGAGCCCCGCTTCGAACTCGCCGGACA
>PMUE01000205.1:0-769 GCA_003167055.1 Vulcanimicrobiota bacterium
ATCGATGTCCTCGTCAACAACGCGGGCAACTTCTATGCCGGGTTCTTCGAAGAGATCACGCCAGATGACTTCCGAGCGCAAATTGAGACCACGCTGTTCGGCCCATTAAACGTGACGCGCGCAGTGCTGCCTGTGATGCGAGCTCAGCGCTCGGGTCTCATTATCGCGATCTCGTCGACAGCAGGTATTGTGGGTCAGGAATTTTGCACGGCTTACGCGGCCTCTAAGTTCGGCGTCGAGGGTTGGATTGAATCATTAGCCCCCGAAGTCGCGCCCTTCGGCATCAAGACGATGTTGGTTGAGCCGGGTTTCTTTCGCACCCAGCTACTCTCGCCAGAGTCAACCAAGTTTGCCAAACCCTCGATCGACGACTACGCGAAGCGCACGGAAGAGACTGTCGCGGCGTGGAAAAGCATGAACGGCAAACAGGGTGGTGATCCCGCAAAGCTTGCGAGCGCGCTCGTACAACTCGCCGGTGAAGATCATCCAGCGTTTCGCTTCGTCGCAGGCGCAGATGCTATCGCTGCGGTCGAGAAGAAGGCAGACGAGCTCCTTGCCCAGGCGAACGCTCATCGCGAACTATCCAGCAGCCTCACTATGGACGCTGTAAAATCGTGACGTCGTCCGCACTCGCACCGAGCAGCTTTGCGATATTGCTCGTCGCCGCGAGCGCGCAGCCCTTGATGCGTGCGCGGGCCTCGATGACGAGCGGATCACCGTGATAGAGCGGAAGCGCCCCGAGTGGATTGAGCCGCGTGGCCGCCGCCCA
>PMUE01000205.1:825-5051 GCA_003167055.1 Vulcanimicrobiota bacterium
TCGTCGCTCGCTACCGTCGCCTCGACGACGCCGAGCGTGGCGATTTGGTAGCAAGCGAATCCCCACTGGAAAGGCTGGATCGTCACGCGTTCGGGCTCGTAGATCGGGCGGATAGGACGGCGCGCAAGCCCGCTCGACGCGCAATGGACATGCAAGGTCCCTTCGCTCGTCGGCACGCTGCCCTCATCCAGGACGATCTCGTCGCGCTCGATCCTCCGCACGTGACCGAGCCGAACGACGTCTTCGATCTGACGAAGCAGCATCAGCTCCGCTTGGCTAATCACCGCGCCGCGGCACATGGTCGCAGGCACGGTCGGATCGACGCGAAGGAAGAACTCCTCGGTTTCCAGCTTCGCAAACAGATCAGGAATCGACGTTGCGTGTGCCATGGCCTCGAGCTGGATCGCGACGCCTTTATACATTTCCGGGAGCAGTGAGCACGGTTGCTGGAAGCGTCTGTTCACCCACCATCCTTCGCGCGGCTTGATCCAGCAGATCAGCGAAGGGGGGACGCCCTGCTCCAGCAGCCAGATGCAGGTATCCAAGGCTGTCTTTCCGGCTCCGATAATGACGAAGCGCTCGCGGCGCTCGCTGAGCCGCGCGATCTGGCCTGCGGGCACGCAGTGAACGCCGTCGGCGACCTCGAACGGCGGTGCGCTGGTCGCGGGTATGCTGCCTTCCAGATAGCCCGTGTCGACGATTTTGCGGCGAACGCGGGCATTCCACACCTGTCCAGTTAGCCGGGAGACAACGCGGCCGTCCTCCAGATAGTCACTGCTGGGGAAATAGCGAACGCGGCCGCTTGGCAGAAAGTGGCGAAGCATTACGTTCGCATAATAAGCTCGAATCTCGTCGGCGCCGGCGGTCTCGTAGTAGCCGGCGTTGGTCCCAACGACATCGAGGGCGTCGTGCCCGAGCGGCACTGAGCTGACGCCGTAAAAAGCCGACGGCTGATGTAGCCGAACGTAGGGATAGGCGTCGATCCAGTGTCCTCCAGGCGCGTGGCGACGATCAACGATGGTGATCGTTGCGTCGCAATGCTCGAGGAGCGCGTCGGTAAACGCCATCCCAGCGGCCCCAGCCCCGACCACGAGGTAATCGGTTTGGAGTTCCTCGTCCATGTTCACGGCTTCTCTCTTGAGTTTCTTCGTCCCGCAAAAAGAGCTGCAATTGTGTGCAGCTCTTAGCCTCCGTCATTTAAGCGAAAACAGCGATCTTTCTAGTGGACGCTTACCTCCACACTATCGGGTCGGAGCATTGCTCCAGAGCCTAAACAACCCGCGATCCATGAAGTTATGCAATGTGGCAATCTGGCCATCCCGGACTTCGAGCACGTGGATTGCATGTGGGATCCAGTTCGGCGAACCGTGTTCTTGTCCGTAGAGGAGCATCGCGGGTTCATAGTTGGCATAGGTCGGCACGGTGCGCCATTGGACGAAATCCGTTTGCGCGGTGCCCCACTCGAAGATCTCGATGACTTGATCGCGACCCTGGTACCATTGCGGGATTGGCGGCATACTCAAGATCGCATCATCCTTGAGAAGCTTGACCAGCGCGCGCATATCGTGGGAGTCCCACGCCTTGACATATTGCGCGAGCAGGTCGCTCTGCGCTTGGGTCGTTGCTGGTCTGCGCGCCGCCGTATAGTCTTCGGGGAGTTTCTTTCGTAGCGTTTCACGCGCTCGCTGCAGGGCGCTGTTTATCGAGGCGGTGGAGGTTTCAAGGGCACGGGCTGCCTCTTGCGCCGACCACCCGAGAACGTCGTGGAGAAGAAGCGCGGCGCGCTGTTTGGGCGGAAGGTAGGCGATTGCCGCTACGAACGCCAGTTCCGTTGCCTCTTTCTGTTCGTAGCGTGCGTGTGGAGCGGACGCAGTATCGGGGACTTCGGTGAGAAACGTCTGTGGATAGGGTTCGAGCCACGACACCTCGCGCGAGGGCCCGCGCGGGAAATCGGTTGCTGCCGGCGATGAAAGATAAGGAGTTAGCCGCTTCGTCTTGCCGCGCGAGAGCATCGTGAGACACACGTTGGTGGCGATGCGATAGAGCCAGCCACGCAACGTTGTGCGACCTTCGAATTTCTCGGACGACCGCCACGCGCGCAGGAACGTCTCCTGCACCGCGTCCTCGGCATCGAATGGCGAGCCGAGCATGCGGTAACAATGCGCCTTGAGTTCGGGGCGATAGAGTTCGATATGATCGAAGGTCGCCGCAATCATGCAGTCTCCGAAACGAGTGCAATGAAATCGTTTGCGATATCGGCCGGCGTCTTCGGATTCTCGAAGCGCGCCAGGAACTGTGCTTCGGTCATGCCGCGGTAGTTCGCGTAGTCTTCTACCGCGCTCTTTCCAAGCCCCGTTTCGGGCATAATGTTCATCGGCACGATGCAGTGGAAGTGGATCCCAAGGCCAAGACGTTCGGATTCTTCCTCGGCGTACTCAGTGAGAAACATCTGGGTACGCTTCGCTCCGGCGTACCCGCCGCTGCGCGGCGAACCGTTGAGACCGGCGCCGCTCGACACCACGACAACTGAGGCGCCGCGGGCAAGAGGCTTGTTTAGTGCCGCTTTGAGGAAATTGAAGGTTGCGCGCACGTCGTTATCCCAGTTGCGAGAAAACGTCTCCCACGATTGCGCCTGGAGCGAGTCCATGTGCGGCGTTGCGCCGCCACAGACAACCAGTATATCGGGGACGAAGATCTCAAAGAGCCGATCAGGCGTGGTTTCATTGGCCGCGTCGGCTGAGAGGGTGAGAACGCCCGGGTACGCCTGCGCGAGCGCGGCGAGCGGAGCGGCGCGACGGGCAACTGCGAGGGTCCGTGCGCCGGCGGACAGGGAAGCCGCGACCATTTCCCGGCCGATGCCCTCGCTGCCGCCGACGATTGCGACCTGCTTTCCATGTAATGTATGCATGTCAATAAGACTCTAGGGCACGCGGAAAATCATCGGTCGCGATCACCGATGACTTTCGGGCTCGGAGCGAGTCACTATGGCATGAACATTTCTGACAAAACCATCCTGATCACCGGCGCCAACCGGGGTATTGGCCAAGCGCTTCTCAACGAGGCGCTTGCACGGGGCGCGAAGCGCGTCTATGCCGGCATGCGGACCGTGGTCGAGCATAGCGATCCGCGCGTTACGCCTCTCGCACTCGACGTTACCAACGTCGACGACATCCAGCGCGCAGCCGCGCAGATCGCCGAGCTCGACCTCCTGATCAACAACGCGGGAATCGCAAAGTACGATGACCTGACCCGCTCGACCCTCATCGAAGAGCATTTTGACGTGAACTTCTTCGGCGTGTTCCGGATGACGCAGGCGTTTCTGCCGCACCTCAAGCGTTCCAAAGGCGCGATCATCAATAATCTTTCGCTCGTCGCGCTAGCGCCGCTGCCCGTTATTCCTTCGTATGCCATCTCGAAAGCCGCAGCGTTGAACATGACGCAGTCGTTCCGCGCCTTGCTCAAGGCCGACGGCGTGAGCGTACACGCCTCCATCCTCGGTCCGATCGACACCGAGATGAACCGCGGCCTCGATATTCCAAAGGCCACCACGGCCTCGGCCGCACAGGGCATCTACGATGGACTGTCGCGCGAAGAAGAAGAGATCTTCCCGGATCCCTCCTCGCAGCAGATTGCCGAAGGATGGCGCAACGGCGTTGCCAAGGCGCTCGAGCACGAATTCAGCGCATTCGTTCCAGCGACCGCCGCAGCAGACGTATTTTGACGCAGAGCAGTGGAGAGTGCAGCTGACGTTGCGAATCAGAGGCCCCGCGGATTGGCGGATATTTTTAACTACATCCGGACGTCGCGCCGCAGTTGTCGCACTTCTCACACGCGCCGTTACGGACCATGGTGAGTTGGCCGCACTCACCGCAAGCGTTACCGGTGTAACCCTTAGCTTTTGAGGCGTTAACGGCTTCGACTTTGGACATCACCGCCGTTGCGGTTGCTGCGTGTGGCAACGGTTTGGGTGTGTCGTGCATCGCCGGTGCATGCATGCCGCCGCCGCCCTCGGCGCCTTCGTCCTTCGCGCCGGGACGCAGATGCGTCGAGACCGGATGGAACTTCTCAGCAACGCCGCTCGGGCGCACGTTCGTTGGCCCCGGTTCTTCGGCAATGTACTCTTCCTCGGATCCCACCCCCATTGCATCCATCTCCATCGACGGCTGCACGTGCGCGAGATCGTAGCGGCCGAGATAGCTCACCGCGAGCTCGCGGAAGATGTAGTC
>PMUE01000168.1 GCA_003167055.1 Vulcanimicrobiota bacterium
CTTGAGGACGACGGTGTTGCCGCAGGCGAGTGCCGGCGCAATTTTCCAGGCCGCCATGAGCAAGGGGAAGTTCCACGGGACGATCTGACCGCAGACGCCCAGCGACTGTGCTTCACGCCCGGCGCGCATCACCCACTCGAGCTTGTCTGCCCAGCCCGCATTATAGAAGAAGTGCGCCGCGGCGGTGGGGATGTCGAAGTCGCGCGATTCCTTGATCGGCTTGCCGCCGTCCATCGTTTCAAGCACGGCGAGGTCGCGCGACCGCTCGGTGATACCGCGCGCGATGCGGTAGATATATTTCGCCCGGTCGCTGCTCTTGAGCTTGCGCCAGTATTTATCGTAGGCCTTGCGCGCAGCACGCACCGCACGGTCGACGTCGGCGGCGTTGGCTTGCGCCACATGCGCGAGCACGGTTTCGGACGCGGGGTTGACGGTCTCGAACGTCAGACCGCTTTCGGGCGCCGTCCAGCGTCCGTCAATAAACAGTCCGTACTCTTCGCGAATCTGCGGCCGAACGCTCTCCGGCGCAGGCGCGTAGTCAAAGATCGCCATCTTTAATCCTTCGGTATGTAATCGATTCCGGCGTAGTGGCCGGTCTCTTCTTTTTCGAGCTGCATGAGGAGGTCGTCAAGCAGCGAGCTCGCGCCGATGCGGAAGCGGTCCGGTGCAAGCCAGGCGTCGCCCAGCGTCTCCTTCACGATGACGAGGTAGGTCAAGGCCTGCTTGGTGTTACGGACGCCGCCTGCGACCTTTAGTCCACGACGCTCGCCGGTTCGCCGGGCGAAGTCACGAATCGCCTCGCACATCACGAGCGCGGTCGGAAAGGTTGCGTTGGTTCCGACCTTCCCGGTCGACGTCTTGATCACGTCGGCGCCGGCTTCGAGCGCAAGATCGCTTGCGCGCCGAATGTTGTCGTAGCTGCCGAGTTCACCGGTCTCGAGAATGACTTTGAGGTGCGCACGGCTGCCGCACAATGCTTTGACCGCGACAATCTCGGCATAGACCGAGCCTTCATCGCCGGAAAGAAACGCGCCGCGATCGATCACCATGTCGATTTCATCCGCGCCGTTTTCTAGCGCCGCCGCGGCGTCGGCAAGTTTGACGTCGAGGCTCGAGAGGCCACTCGGAAATGCGGTGGCAACCGATGCGACTTTGACGGTGGTGCCGCGCAATGATTCCTTGGCGACCGGAACCAGATTTGGATAGACGCATACCGCAGCGACGCTCGGGACGTTCGGCCAGCCGGGACGCGGATTGATCGCCTTGGCGCAGAGCGAGCGCACGCGACCGCGCGAGTCCTTACCTTCCAGCGTGGTGAGATCGATGCACTTGATCGCAAGCGTGATGCCTTCGAGCTTCGCCGACGTCTTGATCGAGCGCTTCGCGAGCGAAGCGGCGCGTGATTCGAGCATAACCGCATCGACGTTGACAACGGGGCTCGCTAATGTCGGCACTACAACGTTCCGCGTTTTGCTTGTTCTTGTTCTATCGAAACGAAGAGCGCCTTGAAGTTACCCTTGCCGAACGACAGGCTGCCCTTACGTTGAATGATCTCGAAGAAGACGGTAGGACGATCTTGCAGTGGCTTGGTGAAAATCTGCAACATGTAGCCGAGGTCGTCGCGGTCGACAAGAATGCGCCGCTCGCGCAAGACGTCGAATGCTTCATCGATCTTTCCGACGCGCTCGGCGAGCATGTCGTAGTAGCTGTCCGGCGTATCGAGAAATTCGACGCCGTTGTAGCGTAATGCATCGATGGTCGCGACGATGTCGTCGGTGCGGATGGCGATGTGTTGCACGCCCGAACCGCGATAGAAATCTAGGTACTCTTCGATCTGAGATTTTTTCTTGCCCGTGGCGGGCTCGTTGATCGGAAACTTCACCTGATGGCGCGGGTCGGTCATCACCTTCGACTTGAGCGCGGTGTACTCGGTCGAAATGTCGGTGTCGTCAAACGAGACCAGCTGTGAGAAACCGAAGACGCGTGCGTAGAAGTCACCCCAGGCGTCCATCTCGCCCCAGCCGACGTTGCCGACGCAATGATCGATGAATTGCAGACCAGGCTTTTTGCTGCCCGGCAGCGAGCGCCGCGCCTCGACGAAACCGGGCATGAAGGCGCCGGCATAGCCGTCGCGCTGGACGAAGGTGTGGACGGTCTCCCCATAGGTCGCGATGGTGGCGCGTACGATCCGGCCGCCGGCGTCCGACGCTTCCGACGGCGCGGCAACCGACGCAGCCTTGCCGGCCATCGCCTGCGCGTACGCAGCCCGCGCGTCGTCAACGACGATGGCGATATCTTTGACGCCGTCGCCGTGCAGCGCGACGTGACGCGCGATTGCGTCGTCGGGCAGTAAGCTCGAGGTGATGACGAAACGCAACTTGTTTTGCTCGAGCACGTAGCTGCAGCGATCTTTGATGCCTGTTTCGGGACCGGCGTACGCGACCTGTTCGAATCCGAAGGCCGACATATAGTAATGCGCGGCTTGCTTCGCATTGCCGACGTAAAATTCGACGTAATCCCAATCGATTCGCGCGAGCGGATTGCTGCGAGTTTCCGTGCTCGTGTTCATGACCCAGGGCTTGGCGAAGCGTCGGGAGGGGCCCTGTCGAACAACAGTCAGCGTGACGACGATTGCCCCGACCGGCGCGATGCGCGCCGCCCTTGAGCGCCTGATCGACTACGCCGGGCTCTTTCCGCCGGCGAAGCTCCCGCTCGATGACGCGTTGGTTCAGTACGAGCGGGCGCGAGAAGGCGACGCCTCCTGGATGCTCGCGCGGTTCATCGTGCCCGCTGAAAAACTCATCGAATTGCGAAATTGCCTCGAAGGGCGAGCACGTATCGAACTTTCGGTCATCGCTGCGCCCACCATGTTCGAGGTGGTCGGACGCGCCCGCCATGAAGGCTGGGCGACGATCGCCGGGATTGAAGTCCCGCTCGGGGACTACTCGATTGGTGGATGCGCTCGGCAGGCGCGGCGAGCGCGTCTGGACGACCTGCCGATCTACGTCGAGCTCTCGGGGGTACGGATGGCGATGGATGAACTCGCCGAGGGGCGCCTCGGCGCCAAGCTTCGCTGCGGCGGCGTCAAGCCGTCGGCGTACCCGAGCGTCGAGGCGGTGGCTGCGTTTATTGCCGGGGCGAGCGCGGCCGGTGTGCCGTTCAAGGCAACGGCTGGTCTGCACCATCCCCTGCGCCATTTCAACTCCGAGGCCGGCGTGATGATGCACGGCTTCCTTAACCTAGTGGCGGCCGCGGTGCACGCGCCGCACGTCGACCGGCAGACGCTCGAGAGGATCGTAGCGGCCGAGCACCTCGACGAGCTCGATCTGAAGGATGAAGACGAGGTGCGGCTTGCGCGGCGCAAGCGCTTCGTCAGCTTTGGGAGCTGCAGCTTCGACGAGCCGGTCGATGATCTGCGCGCACTCCACCTCTTAGGCGGCCGGTAGATCCTTGCCGCACATCGACTCCTGGATTCCCGTCGCTCCGGGAAGCGACTTTACGATTTACAACTTGCCGTATGGTGCATTCGCGCACAAGGGCGGCGTTCGACTCGGCATCGCGATCGGCGATCGCATTTTGGATTTGTACGCGCTCGGCGACGCCGGGTTGACCGAGGGCGTATGCGACCGCGCGCTCCTAATGGCCACGTCGCTCAATCCGTTGCTCGCGGCGGGTCCCGCGATATGGAAGAAATTGCGGCTGCATCTAGCGGCGTTGCTGCGCGGTGACGATCGCGGTGACGCGTCTCTGCGCGAACGCAACGCCGACGGGTTCTTCGTCGAGCAGCGTGCCGCGACGATGGTCGTACCGATGGAGATCGGTGACTACGTCGACTTCTATTCGTCGCTCGAGCACGCAACGAACTTGGGAAAGCTCTTTCGTCCAAACAGCGAGCCGCTCTTACCCAACTGGCGCCACATGCCGATCGCCTATCACGGACGTACGAGCACGGTGGTCATCGACGGTACGCCGATCCTGCGTCCCAACGGCCAACGCACACCCGCAAATAGCGACGGGCCGGTTTTTGGTCCGTCGCAACGGCTCGACATCGAGCTGGAGGTCGGATTCGTTACCGGCCCCGGCAACCGCTTCGGCGAACCGATTCCCATCGGGAGAGCGCGCGAGCACATCTTCGGACTTGTACTGGTCAACGATTGGAGCGCGCGTGATATTCAGGCCTGGGAGTATCAACCGCTCGGACCGTTTCTCGGAAAGTCGTTCGCAACGACCATCTCGCCGTGGATTGTAACCCTCGACGCACTCGAACCATTTCGCACCAACGGACCGGGGCAGGACCCCGCGCCGCTGCAATATCTGCGGGGCTCGGATCGCTCTGCCTACGATATCGCCCTCGCGGTCGATCTCTCTACCGAGAAAATGCGCGAGGCGGGTGTCGCGCCGATCACGATCTCGCGGACGAATTTCAAAGAGCTGTATTGGAGTATGTTGCAGCAGTTGGCACACGTTACCGTCAACGGCACGCAAATTCGGCCAGGGGATCTGTATGCGTCGGGAACGATCAGCGGATCCCAGCCCGAATCGATGGGCAGTCTGATCGAGCTGACCGAGAACGCGACCAAGCCGATTCACGTACCGGGCGGCGAAGTGCGCGGCTTTCTGCAAGACGGCGACGAGATCACGCTGCGAGGCTGGTGCGAACAGGGCGAGTTTCGCATCGGCTTTGGCACAGCGCGCGGACGCATTACCCCAGCTCGTTAGACCGTTCGCGCCGGTTCTTCAATCCAGGAGCGATAGTACTGATCGTCTTCGACGTCGATCGCCGACTGCGCCAAGTTTAGCGGTTTGAACGTGTCGACCATCACCGCGATTTCATCGGTTGATTTCGCGCCGAGACTCGCTTCGACCGCACCGGGTTGTGGCCCGTGCGGCGCGCCGGCGGCATGCAGGGTGATCGAACCCTCTTCAACGCCGCGGCGGCTCATGAAGTTCCCGCTGACGTAGAAGATCACTTCGTCGCAATCGACGCTGGAGTGATTGTAGGGCACGGGAATCGCCAGCGGATGATAGTCGAAGAGGCGCGGAACGAACGCGCAGAATGCCGCGCCCGGCGCCTCGAACGTCGCATGTGCAGGCGGCGGCTGGTGCAGCTTGCCGGTGATCGGCGCAAACTCCTCGAGGTTGAAGGCGTAAGGATAGCAGTAACCGTCCCAACCGACGACGTCGCACGGATGATTCTGCACGATGTAGACGGCGCTGCGGCCGGCGTTTTGTACGCGAATCTCGTGCTCCCCGCGCGCGTCGACCGGGCTCTTAAGCGCCGGCGCGCGAAAGTCGCGCTCGTAATACGGCGCGTGCTCTTCAAGCTGACCATATTCGTTGCGGTAACGGCGCGGAATCGTCACCATGCCGCGCGATTCATGGACGAGCATGCGAGTCGGTGACGCCGGCAGCACGCGATAGGTCGTGCCCGTCGGGATGACGAGATAATCGTGCGCGCGATACGCCAGATCGCCAAACGGCGTTTCGATGACGCCGGCGCCCTGATGAATGAAGAGCAACTCGTCGCCGCCGGTGTTGCGATACCAGTACTCCATCGGTTGGTCGGCTTGCGCGATCGAAACGAGCATGTCGTCGTTGCCGAGGAGTGCACGCCGCGATTCAATCGCGTCGCCGCCGGTCTGCACGCGCGCCGTCTTGAAGTGCCGGTTGCGCAGCGGCTCGTTCGGCATCAGCCGCGGTGCGGGACGATCCCACGGGCGCACCTCGAGGGTCGCGGTCGGCGGACGCAGATGATAAAGCAGCGAGTACACACTCTCGAAGCCTTTGGTCGAAAAGAGTTCTTCGGCGTACAACCCGCCGTCGGGACGGCGGAATTGAATGTGGCGTTTGTGCGGCAGGGATCCGGCGCGAACGTAGGATGGCATGAACTACTCCTGTGGCGTGGCCCGCTGCTCGGCGCAGAAGCCGTTCTCGCGATGGCTGCCGTCGCAAAACGGCTTGAGTACCGAACCGCCGCAGCGACAGAGCACGAAGTTCTCTTGGACGGTATACGGATTTCCGTCGGCGTCGATCAGGCGCACACGACCCGTTACCAGGTAGGGACCGTTCTCACGGACTTTGATGACGACGTCTTCCATCTCGTGCAAGGCGTTCGCCGGGTCCTCGGCGCACTCCGTTGCAAGCGTTTCGTTGCTCGAGGAGGCAATGCGTGAAGAGCATCCCATTTTTTAGCGCCGTCGTTTTGCTGGTTGCAGCCACCGCGGCGGCGCCGACGCCGATGCCGACCGCGGCTCCTGTCGCTCTCCAGTACGATCAAGTCAACCGGACGATCTTCGCGCCCGCGACGCCGCCGCCGCCCGGGTCGTTCGGCGACGACTATCAAGCCGCGTTGCTTGCCACGCCCAATCCGCTGCTCAGCCGGATGAACGTCGCGATGGCCAAAAGTGGTCAGCTGACCGACGCGTCAGCGGGCATGATGAGCATGGTCACGATGGTGCTCGGCGGCCATCCAACGCGCTACACGTTCTACTATGCGAAGGGGTGGATCCGCACCGACGATGTCGTCGCGCAGACGGCTACGATCTCAAAGTGCGACGAGCACACGATAATCACGCTCGATCTCGCAAAGAAGACGTACGTGCAGAAGAATACGCAAACGACCGCAGCGGGTTGTTTGGGAGTTAACGCATCGCCATCTCCCGCACCGCAGAAATTTCCGGGTACGGAGGACCTCACGATCGCGACCAAGGCGACGGACCTCGGTCCGAAGAGCATCGAAGGGATCGATACAACCGGGGCTAGTGTCGACGTGACTGGGACGACGACCAATGCGACGGGTTCGTGTCATAACGCAGAGTTTTCCACCAGCATGGTGCGGTACGTGTCGAAGATCGGCGAGCCGCGCGCATTCTGTCCGCTGCCGCAAAATCCACTAAACGCGAGCAACCCGCTCGCCATGTTTGCTCAAGCCGGGTGCAAGCCGACAATCCACATGACCGCCGATGCGTCGGCTTTGTCGGCGTTTGGCGCAGGAAATCTCGCACTCTATCAGCTGATTTCGATGACCATGCCAGCGCCGCAAAAGCACGGCTTTACCATGCTAACGGAACGCGGCCATCTCGCGTGGCTCGATCAAGCGCAGGCCGACGCCCTCTTTACGGTTCCGCCCGACTTCACGCTGGCGAAATAGCTATCGCGCATAAAGCCCGATCAACTCGGCTTGGGCGAGAATGTGCCCCTGCATGCGCGCCTGCAACTCCGCTGCGTCGAGCGGCTGCGCTGAATCGATGACTGTGTCGAGCGCGTAGAGCGTGACGTGATAGTGATGAACTTTCCCGGGCGGCGGACACGGTCCGAAGTAGCCGACCGCCCCGGTACCGTTGCGTCCGCTTTGCAGCGCGGGAAGCGGTGATCCGGCCGTGACGCTGCGAAGGTCGGGCGCAAGATTGTAGGCGACCCAGTGATAGAAGCCGCCCGCGTGCGGCGCATCGGGGTCGTGCACGATCAGCGCGAAGCTGCGCGTCGCCGGGGGCACGTCTCCCCAAGCGAGCTGCGGGGAGATGTTCGACCCTCCGCAGGGTATGGCGACCATCGTCGTCGGAACGGTGGACCCAGGCGCGAAGGTCGTGCTGGTCAGCACCAAGGCAAGTAGCATGTGCACCTCTGTGACCTCCTTGGCAAGCGCGCCTTTGGCCTTGTGGTATCATGGCGTGGCCATGATGGGGGTTGGGCTTCACGCGGCGTAACCTTGTGAACCCCGCCAGGACCGGAAGGTAGCAACGGTAAGCGAGTTTTTACGGGTGCCGTGAATTACCTCAGCCCTCGTCGTGGTTCCTTATTGTTATGACGACATTGACGATTTATGCTGCGCTTGCAGCCTTCGCAGCGGCCTTGGTCGCGCTGCTCATCTATCACCTGGCGGTAGTCGGCCCTGCGCTGCGCCGCGCCCGGGAATTGCTCGCCGTTCACGACGGGCTCATCGGCGGCGGCGCCGGCGCGTCGGCGCGCCTGAGTGCGATCGAATCCGCTTTGTCTACCGAGCAAACCAGCCTCAAAAGGGTCGCTCAGCAGGTAAGCGAACTCGAAGCGCTGGCTCGCACGGATGTCTCCCGGGTGGGATTTGTCCGCTACGACGCCTTTGAGGATACCGGTTCGGAACTGTCCTATGCGCTGGCTCTGCTCAACCGTGAGGGAGACGGCGTCGTGATCTCGAGCATTTATTCGCGCACCGACACGCGGACCTACGGCAAAGCCGTCAACCGATACAAACCGGCAGTCAACGCTTCAGGTGAAGAACTTCGCGCTATCGAGTTAGCGCGATCGTCGAAGGCATGATAACCGACAGATATTATGTGAAGATCGTTCCCGAAAGGGGCGAGACGGTCCATCGTTTCCAAGTTCGGCGCCGCCACATGGCGGCCGCCTTTGGTGCGCTCGCGCTCGTCATCTTGGGTTCGATCGGCTTTGCGTTCGCCGAAGTGGTTCGCGCGCGGATGGAGGTGTCGCACCTCGCCGCGCAGGCCGCCGCGCAGCAAGCATCGCTGCGGCAGATCGATCGTCAGACCGAGACGTTGCGTAAACAGCTGCAACACGTGCAGAAGCAAAACACCGAGATCCGTCAGCTCATCGGCGCGCCACCGGCGAATCCGTCGGTTCGGCAAAGGACCTCATGGGTGCGGGGCCAGACTCTTCCGGCGGTGGCGGAACGCGTGCGCACGCTCAGCGCCGAGAGTCTTGCGGTTTCGCACGAATCCGACACGATGCGCCAGTTTGCGATGCATCTCCTCAACATCCGGCACATACGCGATCTCGCCCGCGCGCAGATGATCGCAGCGATTCCGTCAATCGATCCGGTGAACGGCGCCGACGTGATCGGTTGCTACTGCTATCGCACCTATCCCGACGTCGAATTTCATCCCGGCGTGGATTTGGCCGCCGATTATGGCGACGTCGTGCGCGCGGCCGCTGCCGGCACGATCGTAGCAAACTGGTACGACGGCGGCTACGGCATCAAGATCGACATCGATCACGGAAACGGGTATCACACCTGGTATGCGCACCTCTCGCGCGTGATGGTTCCCGTCGGAACGCACGTGTATAAAGGCCAGAGCATCGGGCTTGTCGGCGCGACCGGCTTCGCAACCGGTCCGCACCTGCACTATCAAGTCATGTACGAGGGATCGCCGGTCGATCCGACGCCGTTCTTGCACGGAGTGCCGGCAAATGTCTTAGCCGCGCTTCCGTAGAACCTCGCTCCTCGTGAACTTCCTGTGCGCGCTTTACGGGCCGATCCTGCTCATCTTCAAGATCTACGCGGGCGTTTTGATCATTTACGCGTTGCTTTCGTGGCTGCCGGATCTGCGCGGTCCATGGACTCGCTATCTCGCGATGCTCGTCGAACCGCTCCTCAATCCGATCCGGCGAATCGTCCCGCCGATCGGTGGCTTGGACCTCGCCTTTATCGTGCTTTTCATTCTCGTGATCTACGTCGTGCCGTGGATCATCGGCATGGCCATCGGCAACGTATGCTACCAGTCGTACTAGTGTGAGCATCAAAGCCGAGAACCCGCACCGTACCGAAATTGCGGCGAATGTCCGCAATTTTTGCATTATCGCGCACATCGATCACGGCAAGACGACGCTCTCGGACCGCTTGCTCGAGTTGACCAAGACCGTGGCGATGCGCGACATGGAAGATCAGGCGCTTGATGCAATGGACCTCGAGCGCGAGCGCGG
>PMUE01000101.1 GCA_003167055.1 Vulcanimicrobiota bacterium
ATGCGCGCGATCGAGCGCTGGTTCCCGTCGCCGGCTGACGCCGCCACGCTCGATGCGGAAGGACGCCCGATTCCCGCCGATCCGGCCGGCCCGGTGATCGCTCACGTGATCAAGACCGTGATTCACCCGCAGTCCGGAAAGCTGTCGGTCGTTCGCGTAATCTCCGGGACGTTGAAATCCGACGCGACGCTCACCGATATTTCGCAGGGTGACGAGAAAGTGCGTTCCGGCGGCCTGTACCGATTGCAAGGCAAAAAGCAAGAGGCCATACCGGAGGCGGGGCCCGGAGCGGTCGTCGCCATCGCGCGGCTCGAAGCGGTCAAGACCGGCGACGTGCTGTGCAGCAACGGACAGAAAGTGCTCCTTCCGCGCGTGCCGCTCGCCGAGCCATGCTTCGCGATTGCGGTTAAACCGAAAGAGCGCATTGACGAAGCAAAGATCTTCCAAATGCTCGCGCGCATCGTCGACGAAGATCCTTCGCTGAAGCTGACCCGGGCCGAGATCACCGCCGAGTTGCTGCTGCTCGGCAGCGGCGAACAGCACGTTGCAATTGCCGTCGAACGTCTGGCACGGAAATATAAAGTTGAAGTGGAAACGGCAGCGCCCCAGATTCCGTATCAAGAAACGATCACCGCCGGTACCGAAGTCCACTCGCGTTACAAGCATCAAACCGGCGGCCACGGTCAGTTTGGCGACGTGTGGCTGCGCTTCGAACCGCGCGAGCGCGGCGCGGGTATCACGTTCGGCGAGAAGATCGTTGGTGGCGTCGTGCCGCGGCAATTCATTCCTGCAGTCGAAAAGGGAGTCCGCGAAGCATTAGCTCACGGGCCCAACGGTCATCCGGTCACCGACATTCACGTCACGCTCTTCGACGGGGCGTATCATGACGTCGATTCCAGCGAGCAATCGTTTCGCACCGCAGCAGGTATGGGCGTGCGCGAAGCGTTGCCCAAATGCAACCCGGTCGTACTTGAACCGATTGCACGCGTCAGCGTGACGGTTCCGACGCAGTACACTTCTACGGTCATCCAGCAGCTCACCGGAAAACGCGGACAGATCCTCGGCATGAATCCGGCCGAACAGCCGGGCTTCGACGTCATCGAAGCCGACGTGCCGCAGGTTGAACTTTCGCGCTATATCACCGAATTGCGTACCGGGACGCAGGGCTTGGGGACGTTCGGCGCGCGCCACGAGCGCTACGACCCGGTTCAGGGCGGCAACAAGGTCGGGCCTAAGGCCACGGTCTAATACAACGGCTTTCGCCCTTTCTGCGGAGGCCTTTTCGCTCTGTGAAACGTCTGTTGGCTCTAGCTATCCTAGCCGGGCTCCTTGCCGGTTGCTCGAAAGTCGCAAGCGACAGTGGGGGCGAGCACTCGTGGACACAGCCAGGCGTCCTGCGGGTCGCGATCCAGACTGAACCCAAAAACCTCAATCCGTTGCTCACCTCAGAAACGACCGACGTCTTCATCGCGCGGTTCATGTTCCTGCCGCTGATCCAGCCAAACGGACAAGGCGTGCAGCAACCGCTGCTCGTCACCGAGGTCCCCAGCACCAGCAACGGCGGCATCAGCGCCGACGGGCTCACGATCAGCTATCACTTGCGCAAAGACGTAAAGTGGAGTGACGGCGTAGCGTTCACGAGCAAGGATGTCACCTGGACGTGGCGTGCGATCATGAATCCCAACAACAATATCGTGTCGCGCCACGGCTACGACTACATCCGGTCGATCGACACTCCTGACGACTGGACGGTCATCGTCCACCTCAAAACAAAGTTTTCACCCTTCGTCAACACGTTCTTCACCGACAGCGATCAGCCGTACGGCGTGGCGCCCGCACACATACTCGCCAAGTACCCCAACGTCAATCAGATTCCGTTTAACAGCGAGCCGACGGTTTCCGACGGCCCGTTCCGGTTCGCCGAGTGGGTTCGCAACGATCATATTTCGCTCGTCGCCAACGACAATTTCTTCTTAGGCAAGCCTGGTCTCAAGCGCATCGAGATCAAGGTCATTCCGGATGAGAACACCTCAGTCGAGCTGCTCAAATCGCACGCCATCGATTGGATTTACCAGGCCTCGATCCATCTCTATCCGCAAGTCAAAGATATTCCGGGAACGTCGATTAGCTGGATGCGGGTAAACGGCTACTACGACATTCAATTCAACACGACGAGTCCACAAATGAAAGACCCGCGGGTCCGTCAGGCGATCGCCTACGCGATCGACAAGCAAAATTTGGTGAACACGACGATGTTCGGTCAGGAGACGATCGCGAGTGAGGACATTCCGGACTGGATGTGGGCCTTCGATCCGAAAGTGCGTTCGTACCCGTATGACGCCGCCAAAGCGCGCGACCTCCTCGCGCAAGCGGGCTATACGTCCGGCCCCGGCGGCATCGTGCAGAAAGGCGGGGAGCCGCTCTCGCTGCTGCTCGTGACCGAGAATTCGAACACGACCTACAAGCAGCTCACACTGCTGCTTCAGGCACAGCTGCGCCGAATCGGGATCCAAGCGCAGATCAAGCTCTTCCCAGGGGCCCAGCTCTACGCTCCGGCCGGGGAGGGCGGCATCTTGCAGCTCGGCCACTTCGATCTCATCGTCGATGGGTGGTATTCGGGCATCGATCCCGACGATTCGGCGCAATTCATGTGTCAGAACGTGCCGCCCGGCGGGTACAACTACACCCGGTATTGTAGTCCCGAGATGGACGCGGCCGAAACGATGGCGCTAACACATTACGATCAAGCCACCCGCAAGGCGGCGTACGCAAAGACGCAGACGCTACTGGCACGCGACGTGCCCGAGATCTTCATCAACTGGTTGCGTCAAATGCACCCGATCAACGTCGATTTCAAGGGTCTCGATCCGAGCCCCGTGATCGAGAACTGGAATGCATGGCAATGGAGCATCTAGGTCTCCCCAACCAACCCACCAATCCGATGCCGGAACTCATTTGGCTGCGCAAAATCATTGTGGAGCGCGCGCTCACGCGCGGTGACTACGTGCTCTCCGGCGGCGTGCGCAGCGATTACTACATCGATAAATTCCGGCTCTTCTCGGATCCGCAGGTGTTGCGGCGCATCGCCCGCTTGTTCGTTCCGGTCATCACCGAAACCAACCCCGATCTGATCGCCGGCACCGAACTCGGCGGCGTGGTGATTTCGACCGCCGTCTCGCAGATGTCGGGACTCCCGCTCATCGCGGTTCGCAAAACGCCCAAGGGTTACGGTGCATTTGCTGACGAGTACGTCGAGGGACCGTACGCCTCTGGGCAGCACGTTCTCTTACTCGAAGACGTCGTGACCTCGGGCCGTGAATTACTCGCCGCCAAAGCGCGGCTAGAAGAATTGGGCCTACGCGTCACGCCATGCGCCGTGGTAAGCCGCGGCCTCGCGCCGGTTCGCGCGCTGATTCAGTTCTCGCTCCCCCGCGGCGAAGCCAAAACCGAAAATTAATTACAAATGAGTGGGCTAGATCGTTAGCTCGGTGCCGTCGTCGGCGATGGCGCAAGGGCCGTGATAGACGCTGCGTGCGGCATCTTCTAATTCGCCTGGTGCAAATTCGGTGCCGTAGTGGGTGAGTACCAGACGACGCGCACCCGCGCGTTGCGCCATCTCCCCAGCCTCGACCGCCGAGAGATGGCCACGAATAGGACCGGCCTCAGAAGCCAGCCCCAGCGCTGCTTCGCAGAGAAAGATGCTCGCACTGCGGGCCAGCTCCTCGACGCGTTCGCACGGTGCGGTATCGCTCGAGTAACAAACGCTCGCGCCGTCACGCTCGACACGCACGGCGTACGCATCGATATAGTGGATCGTCTTTGCGAACGTGACCGAAAGACGCCCAATCTCGAGCGTCGCGCCTGGATCGTACTCGTTTACCTCAAAGACCTCGTCGAGAAAATCGTTGGGACCTTCGCTCGCAAACGTGGCGGCAAGTGCGCGCAGCTGACTTTCGCCACCCGGTGGCAGCCAGATCGGCATACGATCGTCGCGAAGCAGTGGGCCATATTTGAGGCCGTAGCGCAGCGGAATCAGATCGAGGAAGTGATCGCCGTGCATGTGCGTGATGATGATCCCGTCGAGGTCGGGGTAGTCCATCACAATGCGAAGGTTCGCAAGCGCGCCAGTACCCAGGTCAAGCAAAAGGTTCGTTCCGCGCGCACGAATGAGATGGCAGCTGCAAGCACGGCCGGGGCGTGGAACCGATGCACTCGAGCCGACGACGCGCACGCGCATCGCCGCGGCCATTACGGTAGCGATGCGAGCACCTCATCGGCATGATCGTCAACCTTGACCTTGGGCCAGACCTTGACGATAACACCCTTCCCATCGATCAAGAACGTCGCGCGTTGGACGCCCATCGACTTCTTGCCGTACATATTCTTCTCGACGATGACGCCGAACGCGTCGCACAGCTTCGAGTCCGTGTCGGCAAGCAGCGTGAACGGTATGGCGAATTTCTCTTTGAATTTTTGATGCGACGTTGCGGAATCACGGCTGACGCCGACGATCCGCGCGCCTTTCTTCTCAAATTTAGGGAACAAATCGCGAAATTGCGACGCTTCGTTCGTGCAGCCCGGCGTATCGTCTTTGGGATAAAAGTACAGAACGAGCGGGGCACCCAGCAAATCGACCGTCTTGACCGGCTTTCCGGCGTCGTCGGCGACGGTGAGGTGTGGGAGCTTATCGCCTTGCGCCAGCATTTCCGTCCTATCTCAATTCGCTTCACTAAATTGGTCGAGCGGTACCATAAACAACAGGCGGTCGCCCGGTCGAACATCCTCGTCAAACTTGTGTACCGGAACGGCAACACCTTTGCCGGCGCCCAGCTCGCGCCATGCATAGAGGGGAATCCATCGCACTTTGTAGCCTGGACGTTCCGGTGGTGCGGGGGGCGGTGCATTCTCTGCGCCCTGAAACCGCTCCGCGAGCTGAAATACCCGTGAAAACGGGCGATCCGCAAAGACCGCAAAACGCCCGCGCGTGCTCTCGAAGCGCGCAAGACCGGCGATGGTCGGTGCAGTAAGTTCGGTTGTGGAAAACGACGCAATACCAAAGTGACGCTTGATCGACGCCCCAAAGGCAAGATCGTCGATCCGTAAGACGACGTGCATATCGGAGCGCGCATGTTCGCGTGTCCGCGTTCGCGCACCAAGTGCGACCTCGAGGTTCGCGGTATCGCTGTTGGTCACGCCGACCAGCGCTTTGGCACGCTCGGGCGAACAATAGGCGATCGTTTCATCGTTGGTCGCGTCACCGGTCAAGAGATCGATCTTCCGATCCCGGGCGAGCTCGATCAGGATCGCGTCGGGATTGCGTTCGACGACCACAACGTCTTCGCCGAGCTCGCGCAGGTAATCGATGACCAACGAGCCGACGTTACCCGCCCCGCACACGATCACATGGCCGGCACGATGAACGCGCCGCAAGCCGCGCGTGCGGCGCAGCGTCGCCGCATTGAGCGCAGAGGTCACGGTGGCGGTGAAGACCGCGAAGATCGTCACGCCGACGAGCATGGTAAACATGTCGACCGTCAGCGAGAGGGCTTGGGGCAGTGTCGGAAACTGATAGCAGTTTGCGCCGCCGCACGGGGTGATATCACCATAGCCAACCGTGGTCATCGTCGCCATGACAAAATACAGCGCGGAGAGCGGACTGATGTGTAGCACCAGCGCAAAATAGATCGAGAAGACCAGATACATCACGAGCGCGAGTCCGAATACGGTTCGCAGAATCGGTTCGGTGCGCCGCAGCGCCGTTCGCAGGTCGCGCGTGCCTGCAGCCATGCGGCTGCGCCACGAGGTCTCGCGCCGGCGCTCGCCCTGCGGCCACGTTCGCTTGATGTTTGCGATTGGGCCAAACACGCAGACGCGCGCACCATCGCCAATCGGTTCAGCCAGTGCCTCCGGGTCGGTGTGGTCTTCATCACCGTAACAGAGATACGGCGCGCGTCCGTCGATCGCGACGATGCGGGCGCGCAGATGCGCCTCAGCCGCGGGAACATCGAGACCAGCGATGCCGAACTCTGCAGCGTCCCGTTCGCAAAATCCGAAGAGCCCGGCGTTTGTGTCGCGATTTACCGAATCATCGTCATGGTGATCGCGGCGATGCACGGCCTTGGCCACCAGCGTTTCGAGCGTCGGAAACGGCAACGCATAGAAGCACGACGGATCGACGGCTGACGCAGCGTACGTTGCCGCCGCATGCGCCGCAGGCGAAATCGCGGTACAGTTGTACTTGAGGCCTTCCTGAATCTTGTGGCCGAGCACCGGATTGAATTGGCGGATCGTGACCCGAGTGCGCTCGTTGATATCGCGTGCGATCAGCGCAACGCGCAAATTCAAGCGATCGTCTTGCGAAACCGCGACGATGCAGTAGTTCGGCTGATCGGGCCGTGCACCAGCCGGCTCGAGGCCGGCCTCACGCAGGCTAGCAGATTCGGCTGGGTCGAGCGCGTAATGCGCGAACGTCGCCGGAAACTCCGCGCGAAATTTCGCGACCGTCTGCGCGAGCAGGTTTGCGGCTCGCTCGTCGTCATGCTTCCACACGAGGGCAACGCGCTGCCCGGCCGTCTTTAAAATCTCACGGCAGATTTCGTAGGCCAGGTAGTCACCGCCGACGACGATAATGAGCGTCTCGGTCGCCATAGATGTCTCCCGATTCGCCAGAGCTCGTCCCTCGTCCGCCGCATCCCCTGGCCCTCGCCCTAATCGAGCGCCTGCGGGAGCGCTCCGGCGCGCTCGTGCTCGAGGTCGGGGCCGGGAGCGGGCGCAATACGCGAGCTCTCACCGCCGCCGGCCTGGTGGTGAGCGCGCTGCCGGTAAAGCGCTCGTGCGCGGCGGCCCTAACGACGCACGCGCTGCTCCATGGAACCCCGGCATCGATTGCGTCGCAACTCGACGCCATCGCCGATGCGCTTGAGCCGGGTGCCCCGCTGTTCGCGACCTTCGCGTCGGTGCGCGACGCGCGCTACGGCCGCGGGGAGACGCTCGAGCCTCATGTCTACGCCGTGCCTGACGGCGACGAGGCCGGCGTCGCGCATGCCTACTTCAATGACGAGTGCTTGCGCGCGCTATTGGAACCGCGATTCAGGATCGAATCGATGCGCGAAACCGGCGTCGACGACATCGCCGGAACGTGGGCGCATCAAATGCAGCCGCTGCGCGGTGCGGTGCACTGGTTCGTCGTCGGCGTGCGCCGTTAAAGGGACGCTAGTAGCGCGCGAGCGTGGGCTCGATCTGCGCGGCGTACGCGTCGATGCCACCCGCGACGTTGACGACGTCGGTGAAACCCTGCGACGCTAAGAACTCGCCGACGCGTTCGCTACGCCCGCCATGGTGGCACATGACCGCGGTCGACATCCCTCGATCGAGTTCGCCCAGGCGCTGCGGAATCTCTCGCATCGGAATCCACACCGAGCCGTCAAGACGAACCCTTGCAACTTCATCGGCATCGCGAACGTCAAGTAACACGAATTTCTTGCCGGAATCGCGCCAACCAGCAAGATCGTGCACGCTAATGTCCTCGATCACGACGGCTTGGTTCCGATGAGATCGCGCATCGGGCTCGAGGCGTTGGCGTAGAGCCGCTTCTCCATCCGTCCTGCAAGAAAGGCCTCGCGCCCGGCAATCACGGCGTGGCGCATTGCATCGGCCATGCGTACCGGGTCGCCCGCGGCGGCGATGCCGGTGTTCATCAGCAACGCATCGACGCCGAGCTCCATCGCAATCGCGGCGTCGCTCGCCGTTCCCACACCGGCATCGACGATCACCGGAATCTTCGCGCGCTCCTTGATGATTGCGATGGTGTAAGGATTGCACACACCAAGTCCACTGCCAATCGGGGCCGCCAGCGGCATGACCGCCGCGCAGCCCAGTTCTTCCAATTGCTTGCAGACCACCGGATCGTCGCCGATGTACGGTAAAACGACGAAACCGTCGTTGACGAGCTCTTCAGCCGCCTCGAGCGTTCCTCGGGCATCCGGGTGAAGGGTTTGTGCATCGCCAATCACTTCGAGTTTGATAAGGTCGGTTTCGAGCAACTCGCGCGCGAGTCGCGCAGTAAGGACCGCGTCTTTGGCGGTATAGCAGCCGGCCGTATTCGGAAGAATGCGCAGCTTCGTGCGATCGATAAAATCCAGCATGGTCTTGCCGCTCGCATCGTCGAGATTGATGCGGCGAATGGCGACCGTGACCATCTCCGCGCCGCTGGCCGCGTGCGCGGCTTGCATCACCGCCATCGACGGATACTTCCCGGTGCCGACGATCAACCGTGAGGTGAACTCGTACGTGCCGATCTTTAAAACATCATTGCTCATAGAAACTCGTCAGCCACCCGCAACGGCTTTGATGATTTCCACCGTGTCACCGTCGGCGATCTCGCTCGATTCGTACTCAGCGCGGCGCACGACGCGCTCGTTCTTCGCGACGGCGATACCCGAGGGGGCAACGCCCAATTGCTCGAGCAGCGTGCCGACGGTGATGCCGTGGGGTAATTCGCGGTCTTCGCCGTTAACGGTGGCCTTCACGCATGCGTGATTCGGCTTGCGCCCTCCACCATCCTCAAGGGCGAGAACGCTCGCAGCGGCGTCGCGTCCCCGGTTTCGACAAAACTCGCAATCAAATCAGCCGTCACCGGCGCAAGGAGGATCCCGTTGCGATAATGGCCGGTGGCGCAGAGCAGGCCGTCGATGACCGTAGGCCCGATGAAGGGGCGCCCGTCGGGCGTGCCCGGGCGCAGCCCAGCCCACGTTTCGGTCACGGTAAATGCACCGAGCGACGGGGCGGCCGCCAGCGCCGCGTCGAGCAGCCGGTGCACCGCCTCGGCGGTCACACGCTCGTCGAATCCGGCGTCTTCGGCGGTCGCGCCGATGAGCAGCCGGCCATCGGGGCGGGGCACGAGGTATGCCCCGGGGACCCAGGTGGCGCGGCGTAAGAACCCGGCCGGCGCGGCGAGGGCTAACATCTGCCCCTTCACCGGCGTGACCGGTACTCGAGCCTCGGGGGGCACGCCGGGAACCTGGGCGGCCCACGCGCCGGCCGCGTTGACGACAACCGATGCGGGCGCAAAACCAAGCTCACTGCGCACACCCAAGACGCGCCGCTCGTCACATTCGATCGCAAGCTCGCGCACCGGCGCGTGCACGACCACGCCACGTGTGCGGCACGCCGCGAGCAACGCACGTCCAAGACGTCGATTGTCGACGTAACCTTGGCCTTCGATGATGAGCGCACCCAAGATATGCTTGCCCAGCGCGGGTTCGGCGAGCAGCGATTCGTTCCGATCGAGCAGCTTGCACGCAACGTTGCGCGCGATCAGCTCGCGCGCGAAGGCCACGAGCGCGTCGAGTCGCTGCACGTCGAACGCCGCTTCGACGACGCCGTCGAGCGGAAGTTCGACGTTGACGCCGCTCGCCTCGACGACACACTGCACAAACGCCGGGTACAGCGCCAGCGATACGCGGCACAACTCGAGCAAGACCTCATCGTCGATGCGCTCGGCGTACGGCGCCAACATCCCGGCGCCCGCCCATGATGCCCCGTGCCCCGGTTCACCGCGTTCGTACACGCGTACAATCGCGCCCCGTTGCGCAAGCTCGAAGGCAATCGCAAGACCGATCAGTCCACCACCGATGATCAGAACGTCGCCGCCGTGCGCNNGCTATGCATGATCTGGTCTACGACGCGGTGCTGCTCCAGCCATTGTCAGCAACCGGACCCAGAATCGGCGCGCCGCCAACTGCGCATACGGTTGTGCTGGTCATACGTCACAACGACATTCAAGTCGTCTTCGACGCAGATCGCTCCGTAGGAATACGTATATGTTACGACGTTCGGCTCGGTTGGCAGTAGAAAGCCCTTCCCAAACTCAGCTTCGATTTTGGCTCGTGACTCGCCGTACGTTAAGCGATGCTCTATTCCATAGACGCGGGCCTCCGCGATCCAGTATGGTATGGGCTCCGCTCCGAAGAAAATGAGCCACGCCAGTGTTGCAACGAGCAGAGCGCAAACCCCGATGGCTGTACCGGCCACTTTGAGTACTTTCATAAAAAAAGCGTAGCGCACACCGCGCTACGCTTTCGTCCGTAGAATTACGGGTTGTCACATACCGGTGTAAACGGGGCCTTCGCCGCCCTGCGGGGGCACCCAGGTGATGATCTGAT
>PMUE01000062.1 GCA_003167055.1 Vulcanimicrobiota bacterium
CGGCGTCGGTCATGATGATGATTTTGTGATAACGCAGCTTCTCGAGATCGAACTCGTCCCCGAATCCGGTTCCGAGCGCGGTGATCATCGTGCGAATCTCTTCGTTGGAAAGAACCTTATCCAAGCGGGCTTTCTCGACGTTGAGAATCTTGCCGCGAAGCGGCAGAATCGCTTGCGTGTTCGGATCGCGTCCGCCTTTGGCGGTACCGCCGGCCGAGTCGCCCTCGACCAAAAAGATTTCGCTCTCCTTGGGATCGCCGTTGCGGCAATCGACGAGCTTGCCCGGTAGTCCCGACCCTTCGAGTGCGTTCTTGCGGCGTGAAAGATCGCGGGCTTTTTTGGCCGCTTCGCGCGCGCGCTGCGCCTGCATCGTCTTCTCGATGATGACGCGTGCCTGCTTCGGATTCTCTTCGAAGAAAAAGTCCAGCCGCTCGTTGACCAGGTTGTAGACGATGCTGCGCACCTTGGCGTTGCCGAGCTTGGTCTTGGTTTGGCCTTCGAATTGCGGGTTTTCCAGCTTCACCGAAACGACCGCGGTCAAGCCCTCCATGATATCGTCGGTCGAAAGCGAGCCGTCGTTTTCTTTGAGGATGCCCTTCTTCTTCGCGTATGAGTTGACGGCTTGCGTAACCGCTTGGCGAAAGCCTTGCAGGTGCATTCCGCCTTCAATTGTGTTGATGTTGTTGGCGTAGGCGAAGATCTGCTCGGTATACGTGTCGGTGTATTGCATTGCGACTTCGACGTCGACGCCGTCGCGCTCGTTGTGCGTCGAAATGACCGGGTGCAATGAGTCTTTCTTCTCGTTCAAGTACTCGACGAACGAGACGATGCCGCCGTCGAACTTGTACGTGCGCTCGCGCGGCTCTTCGCCGCGTTCGTCGCGCAGCGTGATCGTAAGGCCGCGATTGAGAAACGCCAATTCGCGCAGGCGTTTTTGTAAAATATCCCAGTGGAGCTCGAGGGTTTCGAAGACTTCGGGGTCGGGCATCCACCACTGGAACGTGCCGGTTTCTTCGGTCTTCCCGATCTTCTTGAGCTTCTGCACGGTAATGCCGCGCTCGAATTTCATCTCGTAGATGTTGCCGTCGCGTTTGACGCGCGTGATCATCCACTCGGAGAGCGCGTTGACGACCGAAATTCCGACGCCGTGTAGACCGCCCGATACCTTGTAGCCGCCCTTGCCGAACTTGCCGCCGGCGTGCAGAATCGTCATCACGACTTCGACTGCGGGCATCTTCTCTTCGGCGTGAATGTCGACCGGAATGCCGCGGCCGTCGTCGTCCACTGAGACGGAGTTGTCTTTGTAGAGCACGACTTTGAGCGTTTTGGCATAACCGGCCAGCGCTTCGTCGACGCCGTTGTCGACGGCTTCGTAAACGAGTTGATGCAACCCGCGCTCAGCGGTGTTGCCGATGTACATGCCGGGGCGCTTGCGAACCGCCTCGAGGCCTTTGAGAACTTCGATTTGTTCGCCGGTGTAATTGTTGGTCATCGCGTTGTTATCGTTCTACCGTTTCGTATAAAAGATCGTGCAGGTCATCTCCCAGCACGTTGCGCACGATCGCGGGCGTCAGCCGTTCGGGGGCGAGTTCGCTCTTGAGTAAGACATACGAACTTGCAATCAACCGTTCGGCGCCGTCGCGCGAGAGCGTCCCAGTCAGACGAACACGGCGGAGCCGGTCCCACCAGCGTGAGAGCAGGCGACGGCGGATCGATTCGTATTCGTCCTGACGCAGGTCCTCGACCAGCTTTGCCGTTCCGGCGAACCCCAGCCACGGTGCTTCAAAAAGCAGCCGCGAGATCAGGCGTTCCCGCTCGGCTTCGCGTGCGATCTCGCACGACGTACAGAGCGGTCCGGATGCAGGCGCGATCAAGGCAGTGCAACCCGTGCATTCATTCCACCCGCGTGCTCGTTTGGCCCGCTCGGCGGCGTCGACGGTGGCACGGAAGCGCTGAAGCGCTTCACCCGCGTCCGTAGCCGGCTCGCATGAGAGCGGCGCCGCTACACCATCTATAACCCGCGCGGCGCGCGAATGGCTGCTGCCGCGCTCCGGCAGCTTGCCGACGCGAAAGCGTACTTTCGCGATCCCGGCGCGCGGTACACGCGCCCGCAGCATTTCGACGATTTGCTCCGCAAGGTAGCTCAGCTGCGCGCTCCACACGCTCGACGCGGTCACCACCATCAGCGTGTCGCCGGCGAGTTGCATCGGATGCGAGTTACGGGCGTTCTCGTCCCCCACGATCTCGCTCCACGCCGCCCCGAGCAATACCACCGGGTCGGCTGGTCCGACGCCCTCACCGGGCGACCATGCCCCCAAGGCTTGCGCGAGCTTCAGCATGCGCTCACCGTCGCGCGCTCGACATGCGACGTCCGCGCGGCGGCCGGCAGGCCGGGCGGAAGATGGGTCGCGGTGACAAAGGCTTGCTCGTAGCCCCCGACGCCTTCCAGAAATGCGGCAGCGCGCTCGGCATCGAGCTCGGAGAGGACGTCATCGAGTAACAGCAGCGGCGCCTCGCCGGATCGATCGTGCATGACCGTGTATTCGGCGACCTTGAGCGCCAGCACCGCCGTGCGACCTTGCCCTTGCGAACCGTAGGCCGCCAGCGAGTGACCGTCGAGCTCGAGCGTCAGGTCGTCGCGATGCGGCCCTGCCACGCTTGCCTTGCGGGCGCGTTCACTTTCAGCGACTTCGAGCAAGCGCGCTTCGAACGCTCCGGCAACCGCCTCGGCCGTCGGCGCTTCGAATTTGATGCTCGGCGCGTAGCTGACCATCAGCTTTTCTGCGCCGTGCGTCCACTGCGCGTGAATGCGTTCGGCTTCGCGCGCAAGCTCGCGCACGAAATGCTCGCGCGCCAGCATCAAGCTCGTTCCCGTTTCGACCAGCGTGTTGTTATACACGGCGAGCAGCTCGTCGTCGAGCGCGACCGTCCCGCGCAGCATCGCGTTCTTCTGCTGCAGCGCCTTGCCGTAGCGCGCGAGCTCGTGATAGTAGCGGCGGTCGTCTTGCGCGAGCGCGATGTTGATCAGCGCGCGGCGCAGTGCCGGCGCCCCAGCGACGAGCTGCAGATCCGCCGGCACGAACGTGACGACGCGGATACTGCCCAGAAAGCGCGCATAGCGCACACCTTGTCCGTTGATCGTATAGGTCTTGCGCGTGCGGTTGCCGTTGCGCGCGATGGTGCATCCCAGGTGGATGGTCCCGGCACGCACCTGCGCATCTCCGCCGACGACCGAGAGTTCGAGCCCGTCGCGCACCAGATCGATGTCGCGGCTGGTGCGAAATGACTTCCCCGTACCGAGCATCGCGATCGCCTCGAGCAGATTCGATTTGCCTTGCGCGTTGGCGCCGATGAACACGTTGAGCCCGGGCGCCGGATCG
>PMUE01000079.1 GCA_003167055.1 Vulcanimicrobiota bacterium
GTTTCTGGCGTACCTTCGGACCGCGCTGGCCTGCATCGGCTTCGGCTTCGTCGTTGCGCGGTTCGGGCTTTTCGTGCGCGAACTCGCGGCGACCACCGGCATGCATGAGGCTACCGCAAACGTGTCGGCGCCGCTCGGCGTGCTCATGATTTGCGTGGGCATCGCGTTCGCGCTCTTTGGTGGCTATCGCTTTGCCGTCGTCACGCGAGCGATCGCACAAGGGAGAGAGGCGACGCTCCCCGTTCGGGCGGCGATTGTCGCCGTTATCGTGCTATGCGCTCTCGGGCTCACTACCGCGTTTGTCATCTACCACACCTAAGGCGGCATCGTCTTCGAGCACGCTCGCCGCGACCGCTATAGCAATGGCGACGCATGCTGTTGCCGCGGCGAAGGCCACGCGAAAGCCGCCGATCGACGCGATCGTCGCGAGCACCGCGAGCCCGAGTGCCGCGCCGGCCTCTGACGACGTTGCAAGCACGCCGGATGCTACGCCGGCATCGGCTTCGGTAGTTCCGGACATCGCGAAGAGCATCAACGGCGGAAACGCCGCGCCCATGCCGACCCCGACGAGCACCATCGCCGGGAAGGTGGCGACAAGATAGTTGGCGTCGGACGGCGCGAGCGTGAGCGCGAGCAGGCCGGCAAACGCGAGAGTGCTTCCGACGAGGAGAACGCGGCGCGCGCCGAATGCCGTGACCAAACGCTCTGCCCACCCAAGCGAGAGCGCGCCGCTGGTGACCGTGAGCGGCAAAAACGCGAGCCCGGTTTCGAGCGCACTGTAGTTCAGCGTGCGCCGTAAGAGCAGGGTATCGAGAAAAAAGAATCCGAACAGCCCAGCGCTGAGCAACATCTGCACGACGTTTGCGCCGCCAACGTTGCGCGAAAGGAACAACCGCAGCGGAACGAGCGGCTTCTTCGCCGACAGCTGCCGCGCGAGAAAAGTGGCAAAGAGCGCGAGCGAAAGCACGCCGCAAGCAACAATGGGCGGCGATGTGATGCCCGCAATCGGTACCGAAACGACGGCGTAGACGCCAAGCATCAGCGACGCGGTGATCGTCACCGCCCCGATGACGTCGGCGCCGTTTCGCCAGCCGATGCCCAGCGGCGCAACGATGACACGTTGTCCAAGAACGATCGTGATGATCCCGATCGGGACATTCACTAAAAAGGCCCAGTGCCAACCCAGCGTCTGCGTGATCGCGCCGCCGAGCAACAATCCGACTGAACCGCCGGCCGACGCGGTGAAACTAAAGACGCCGATTGCGCGCGTGCGTTCGCCCTGCTCGGGAAACGCGGTGACGATCATCGCCAGGATCACGGCCGATGCCATCGCGCCGCCGATACCTTGCGCGAAGCGCGCGGCAACGAGTGCCGGCGCGCTCCACGCGATTCCGCAGAACAGCGACGATGCCGTGAACAGACCGAGCCCGATGACGAAAATGCGCTTGCCGCCGAACAGATCGCCTAATCGGCCCGAGAGCAGCAACAAGCCGGCAAACGCGATGAGATACGCGTTGATCACCCAGGCGAGTTCGGATTGCGAGAACCCTAAGTCACGCTGAATCGACGGCAAAGCGACGTTCGCGACGGTGATGTCGAGCACGATCATCAACATGCCGATGCAGAGCACGTAAAGGGATGTCCAGCGGGTGTCACGCTGTGAAGAAATAGCCGATGTCATGGAAGCTCCAAGGCGCAGAGGGGAAGGGCGCGCGGTGAAGGGCTCGTGCAGCTATTTCATAAGAATCTGGTTATACAGCAGTAGGATTACTTGCGTCAAGTTCTCATAGGATGGCAATGGCCTCGGTAAAGCGGTACTACCCGTTGCTCATAGCGGCGGTGACCTTCATTCTCTTAGTCGCGGCGGCCGGGGTTCGTTCCGTGCCCACAATGTACGTGCGCCCGTTCGAAAATGAATTCGGATGGAGCGACGGCATCATCTCCAACGCGCTCGCGTTGCAAATCGCGCTTTACGGTCTCACCGGGCCATTTGCGGCGGCCGCCATGGAGCGCTACGGCGTGCGCAAAACTGCGGTCGTGGCAATCTCATTGCTCGCTGCGGCGATGTTTGCGCTCACGCGAATCGATGCGGCCTGGCAGCTGCTGCTGTGGGCCGGCGCGGCCGGGATCGGCGNNCGGCGCGCTCGCGCTCGCGATGGGCGCAACGATGGCGAACCGTTGGTTCGTCACCCAGCGCGGATTGGTCATCGGGATTTTCAGCGCCGGTAACGCGACCGGTCAGCTCGTCTTTCTCCCGATGTTCGGCGTGCTGATCGATCACGGCGGCTGGCGCAACTCCGCCATCGTTCTGGCCGTGATCGCACTTGCGCTCATTCCGTTCGCGTGGTTCTTGTTACGTGAACGGCCGGTCGACGTCGGCATCCCACCGTGGGGCGGTGACGCGATCGAGCCGGCTCCGGTGCATAAGCGCAATCCGCTTTCCGAAGCGTTTAGCGTGCTCCGGAATGCTTCACGCACGCGAACGTTCTGGCTGCTCGCCGGTTCATTCTTCATCTGCGGCGCAAGCACCAACGGATTGATCGGCACGCACTTGGTTCCGGCGTGCGGCGATCACGGGATTCCGGAAACGCGCGCAGCGGGATTGCTCGCGGCGATGGGACTCTTCGATCTGCTCGGCACCACCGCGTCGGGTTGGCTCTCGGATCGCTTCGATCCGCGCTGGCTGCTCTTTTGGTACTACGGTTTGCGCGGACTCTCGCTCATCTTCTTACCGTACGCCTTTGGTATCGGGGCTCTCGGGTTGCCGGCATTCGCTGTTTTCTATGGGCTCGACTGGATTGCAACGGTCCCGCCGACGCTGCGGTTGACGACGGCCGCATTTGGGCGCGAGCGCGCGCCGGTGGTTTTCGGTTGGATCGCCGCATCGCACCAACTCGGTGCGGGCGCGGTTGCGCTGGGTGCCGGCTGGGCGCGCACGCTGATGGGAACCTACGATCAAGCCTTTATTACCAGCGGCGTGCTGTGCCTGATCGCCAGTACGATCGTGCTTGCGATCGCGCGCCATCCGCGATTGGAGCCTGCCTTCGCGTGAAGGCCGCGCTGGTGGGCATCGCGGGTGTGCTCGCGAGCTTCGGCGCGATGTACGCAATCTGCATGCACGCCGGCGTGAACGCGTCGCCCGCAATTCTCGCCGCGGCGCTCGCCGCCGGGCTTGCGCGACGTCCGGAAAAACTCGATCTACGCGCGTCGCTCACGAAACTCGCATCGTTGCCGCTCATTGCACTTGGTGCCGCGCTCGTCGGGCTAGCGCTTCGTACGCTGCCCGTGCTGGGCGCACTGTTGTTTTGCGGCGGCGTGACGCTCTCGATCTGGCTGCGTAACTACGGCGAGCGCGGATCCGCGATCGGTCGCACGATCGCGCTGCCGTTACTCACGATGCTCGTTGTGCCGCTGCACGTCGCGGGGGCGCCGGGGCTCGGCGCATTGCTGGTCATTGTGGCGGGTGCTATCGCCTACGCTTGCACGTTTGTGGTGCAGAGGCTTGCGGCATGACGATTCACACCCGCATGGCGCTGCAAATGCTCGTCGCACTCGTCCTGGCGTTTGCGATCGGCATGCTCGCGTTCCCGCAGCATTGGTCGTGGGTCGTGCTCACCGCGTTCATCGTGTGCAGCGGCGCCGTCGGCCGCGGCGACGCCGTCTATAAGGGCCTGCTGCGCGTGGCCGGCGCGATCGGCGGTACGCTGGTTGCCGCCGTGGTTTCGCGCTTCGTCCCGCCGAGCGGCGTCATCGACGCGACCCTCATCTTCATCGTCCTCTTCATCGGGATGTGGTTGCGGCCCATCAACTATGCGTATTGGGCCGCCTGCGCGACGCTGATCTTTGCGCTTCTTCAGGGCTCGCAGGGCGCCGGCGTCGGGGCGCTCTTTGGGATTCGCGTATCGTGCATCGTGATCGGCGCGCTGTGCGCGGTCGTTGCGACCTGGTTTGTCTATCCGGTGCGCACCGAGCTCCTCGTGCGCCGGCGCGTGGCCGATGCGCGAGCCGCCTTGCGCGAGGTGCAGCGCGGTTCGCGCGACCACGACCTGCGGCATCACCTGGAACAGCTCGAACGCGTGGCGCCGCCGGTTCGCCTCCACCGCGCCGTGTTCGGTACCAGAAGCGACACCCCGCATCCCGCGACGCTCATCGACGAAACGCAGGCGCGCCTACGTACCGTCATCGAACGGCCGAAGGTGCGCGTTTACGTTTCGGTGGCCGTCTCGCTCGACGGCTACATCGACGATCGCTCCGATCAACGGCTCGTGCTCTCGAGTCCGGAAGATCTGGCCGATATGCGCCTTGCCCGCGAGCAATGCGATGCGCTGCTGGTCGGTGCAGAAACCGTGCGCCGCGACGACCCGTCGCTGCGCTCGCCCAACGCCGCGCGCGTCACCGTCACGGAATCCGGCGATCTCGATCCAGCGTTGCATTTTTTCGACGGCAGCGCGCGAACCATCGTGCTGACAGGCAATGAAGGCGCGCAGCGTTTGCGTGCGCGGATCGGCGATCGTGCGGAAGTCGTCGTCATCGACCGCTTCGACCCGGCGGCAATTATCGCCGCGCTCGCCGATTGCGGCCTGCACTCACTGTTCGTCGAAGGGGGCACACGGATCCTCACCGCGTTCCTGGCGGCCGGGACGTTCGACCGGTTGCGCGTGGCAATCGCCCCGTTCTTTGTCGGCGATGCGCAGGCGCCGCGACTCGTCAACGCCGCCTCGTTCCTCAATGATGCTAAGCATCGCTTAGTACTGCGTGACGTACGCGCACTCGGCGATATGGCCGTGCTCGAATACGAGCACCCGCGACCGTGATCGAGGAGCCGCGCGATCAACGGCTGCTGCGCGACGCGATCGCGCTCTCACGCATCGCCCTACCCTCGAGCAGCGCGTATTCGGTTGGCGCGATCATTGCGGCGCCGGACGGGGTGATGATCGCCGACGGCTATAGTCGCGAGCGCGGCCCGCAGTCGCACGCCGAGCAAGTCGCGATCGAAAAGGCGCTCGAAGCCGGTGCGGATCTGCGCGGCAGCACGCTGTATAGCTCACTTGAGCCGTGCAGTACGCGCGTCTCCGGTTTGCCCGCCTGCGCGGCGCGTATTCTCGACGCCGGAATTCGCCGCGTCGTGTTTGCGATGCGCGAGCCGTCGATCTTTGTCGAGGGGCACGGCGCCGAGGAGCTGGCGGCTGCGGGCGTTGAGGTGATTGAGCTTTCCAGCGAAGCACCGGCGGTTGCGCAAATCAACGCGCACTTGATCGGCTAGCGCAGATGATCGCGCAACTGGTGATCAACATGAAGTCGGGACGAGCGCGAACGCATGCCGATGCGACACGCGAGGCACTGCGAGCGGCCGGCATCGACTTCGTTGAAACCGCGTGGCCGAGCGACGTCGTTGCCGATGCCGACTGCATCGTGTGCGCCGGAGGTGACGGCACACTGCTCGGCGCTATCGACGCGGCAATCACGCGCAACCTCCCGCTCGGTATCGTCCCGCTCGGCACGTTCAACGACCTTGCGCGCTCGCTTGGAATCTCGCTCGACGTGCGCGGCGCGGTCCAGACCATCGCCGCGCGGCACGAACGGGCGATCGACGCAGCACGTGTCAACGGCCGGTACTACGTCAACGAGGCGAGCATCGGCGTTTCGAGCCGCATCACGCGCTTGCAGACGCCCGAGCTCAAGCAGACCTTTGGTTTTTTAGCGGTGATTGCCACGGCGTTCGAGGCGCTGCGGTACGCGCGGCCAATTCGAGCCGAGGTTCGCTTCGACGGGCGACACTTGCGGATGCGGACGATTCAACTTACGGTCGCGAACAACCGGCATTTTGGTGGCTTTATCAACGTTGAGGATGCGGCGATCGACGACGGGTACTTCGAACTCTATAGCGTCGACATTCGAAACGTCTATGAAGCGTTCGCGATTGCGCATGCGCTGCTTACCGGGCGTCCCTTCAACGGGCCAGGTCTGCACGCGCTGCGGTCGCAACGCTTCGAGGTCTCGACGCGCCGTCCGCACCACATAACTGCCGACGGCGAGCCTGCCGGCACGACACCGGCGCTGTTCGAGAACATTCCGAAGGCGCTTCGCGTCTTTGTGCCGCAGTAGTCACCATGCGCTATCGCGCCCTTGGACATTCGGGATTAAAGGTTTCGGTTATCGGCATAGGGTCGTGGCTTACATTTGGCAACAGCGTCGACCGCGATACGTCGCGCGCCTGTATTTTGGCCGCGTGGGAAGCGGGCGTGAATTTCATCGATACCGCGAACGTCTACGCAAAGGGCGCGGCTGAGGAAACGCTTGCCCCGATCGTGCGCGAGCTCAATCGCGACGCGCTGGTGCTCGCGACGAAAGTCTATTTCCCAATGGGTGATAGCGTGAACGAACGGGGTCTCTCGCGCAAGCACATTCACGATCAAGTCCATCACTCGCTGCGCCGTCTCGGCGTCGAGTACATCGATCTCTATCAGTGCCATCGCTATAGCACGAGCACGCCGCTCGAAGAGACGTGCGAGATGATGAACGACTTGATTCGTGCGGGCAAGGTGCTGTACTGGGGCGTTTCGGAATGGAATGCCGATCAGATCGTGGCCGCGGTGACGTTGTGTCGTGCGCGCGGATGGGCGGTGCCGATCAGCAATCAACCGCAGTACAGTGCCCTGTGGCGGCGCATCGAAGCGCGCGTGCTGCCCGTCTGTGACGAATATGGTCTCGGAAACGTTGTCTGGTCACCGCTCGCGATGGGCATTCTCACCGGCAAGTACACCGACACCGCGCATCCGCCGGCGGGGACGCGCGCTGCCGGTCCGTACCGCGACATGATGGAAGAGTACCTCACCCAGCCGGTGCTCGATGCCGTGCAACGGCTGCAACCTCTAGCGAGCCAAGCGGGTATCAGCATGTCACAACTGGCGCTGGCGTGGGTGCTGCGGCAACCGGCGGTAACCAGTGCGATTGTCGGGGCGACGAACCCGGCGCATGTCAAGGACAACGTGGGGGCTGCCGAGGTGAAGCTGGGAGATGATCTGATCGCGCAGATCGATCGCGTCCTTAGCCCCGTGGCGCCAAATGAACCCTATCTCGCTTGAGCGAAACCTCTTCTTGCGCGGGGCCGTACACGAGGGCAGACGAGTCCGCCCGCCACAGGAAACGATAACATGAGCACCTATGAGTTCGGATCGTTCCGGCTCGACGTCGACCGCCTCTTGCTGTTGCACCGGGGCGAACTGGTTCCGTTGGGTCCAAAGGTCGTAGAAACGCTGCTTGCGCTGATCGAGCACCCGGGCGACGTTCTTCCGAAAAACGGGTTGATCGAACGGATCTGGCCCGAGGGGTACGTTGAAGAGGCCAACCTCGCCCAGAATATCTATGTGCTGCGCAAGACGCTGCGCTCGCTTGCCTCGCTTGATGCAATCGAGACCGTCCCACGGCGCGGCTATCGCTTTTCCGTGCCGGTCCGGCGGACCGAACGCGCGATGGTCGCACCGGTGGCGGCC
>PMUE01000150.1:0-320 GCA_003167055.1 Vulcanimicrobiota bacterium
GCTTGAGCGTGTCACGGCCAGGCGAGCCGACCACGTCACCGATCAATAAAAGGTTGAGCGTTTCTAGCGGCGCGACGAGGCCTTTGCTTTCCGTTGCGATTTCAAGAAGTAGACCAGCACGCGAGCCTCTTCGCGAAAGCCGACCAGACTCTTGGATTGCGCCGGATCGCGCAACGCCTCGATTGCGTAGAGCGCGGCTTCGTCCTGGGCCGCCGGATCCGCATCGAGGTGGTCTTCCGGCAGCGGGTTGCGCACGAGCGCGTCGGGATAACGCGAGCGCAAAACGGCGACGAGCAATTCGAGCTCTTCCTTTGAGAAGC
>PMUE01000150.1:360-24796 GCA_003167055.1 Vulcanimicrobiota bacterium
GACGCTGCCCTCGGCCGGCATCGAGCGAATCGAGGCCAGTTCGGGGAAGCGCACCAGGAGCGCGCACACTAGGCTGACGGTGTCAGCGTTCTCTAAGGGAAGACGGCTATTCATGATCGGGCCCACCTGATACGACACGGCCTCCAGGCACACCCTGCGGCCCACGTAGAATGGTAACAATCGTGAGACTCCGGCAGTTTCCGGCGGTCGCTCTCTTGGGGTTGCTTGCCTCGCTTGCCGCACACGCGGCCAGCTACGGAGGCAGCCACGAGGCCGGCGGCGCCTATCATACCGCGCTGGAACTCCTCGCCGTCGTCGGCGTAGGAGCATTCGTTGTGTCCCTGGCGGCCTTGGCTTGGCTGGCGGTCCGACGCCGCGCGGACGGCTCCGTGCTGGCGGCATCGCTGCGCCCGCTCGTCCCGCCGGTCGCCGCTTTGGCGCTCAGCGCAAGCCTGTGGTTTGCTGCAATCGAGAGTCTCGAACCCGACCATTTCTGGCATGCTTCCCTCATCGTGGTGGCGCTGTTCCTGATCGCCGCCAGCGTGCTGATCAATCTCGCAGGCCGCGCGCTGGTGCGCGCGATCGCTGCGATCGCGGTGGCAATCGCCCGGGCGCCGTTTGCGCGCAGGCCGGTCTGTTATCGCCGCCGTTTTGCTTCGTGCTCCTCTGCGCGCCGGACGCTCTTCGTCTACCGGCGCTTCGCTCGGCCGCCGCCGAGCCCGATGCTACTCCCCCTTTAGCATCAGTTTCTTTTTAGAGGAGTTCCCATGTCTCGTTGGATCGCGACGGCCATCGTCGCGTGCATGCTTCTTTCCACAGCACCGGCATTCGCAGCCGTCATGGGTTTCGTGCGCGGCGTCATCACTGAATCGGGCGTGCCGGTCGCCGGCGCATCGATCACCCTTACGGGCGAAGGCTCGAAATTCACGACCACGACGAATGCGCGCGGCGAATACTCGTTTGCCGCTGTACCGTTCGGACGCTATCAGCTCGTCGCGCATCACGCCGGCGCCGAGGATCATACCGTTGAGGTCGACGTCGCAAGCGACTCGGTCGCAACCGTCAACATCGATCTCCTCAAGACGATCGTGGTCACCGCCGTCACGGCAAGCGCAGGGGCGGGCGGCACGCCGGTGGCGGTCACCACGATCGATCGCGCGCAGATCGACGCCTCGCCGGATCGCAATAGTCTCAACAAATTGATCACGACCGTTCCCGGCGCTGTCTCGTTCTCGTACAACGAACCGGTGATCAATGGCTTCCACGGTGTCACCTACGAGATCGACGGTGCCCCGCTTCCGCTCGCTACAACGTCGAACTTCGCCGAGATCGTCGATCCTCAAGACATCGACTCGCTCGAGATCTTCACCGGTGCGATTCCAGCCGAATTCGGCGGCGACCGCATGGGCGCCGTCGTCAACATCATCACCGATCGCTTTGAGAACATCCCCGAGGGCACATACGGCACACTTACCGGGGGTGCCGGCAATCAATCGCAGGCGCTGGGTCAGCTCGATATGGTCTCGCGTTTCGGCAACAACGAAGTCTTCCTGAACCTCAACACCGCAAGCACGGCTTACGGCATCGAAGCACCGACGTTCGTTCCGATCCACGACGAGAGTTCGGCGAGCGACGAGTTCCTGCGCTGGGTTTCCAAACTCAACGATCGCGCCACGTTGGCCTTTGACTTCTCGAATCAGCTTTCGCAGTTCCAGATTCCGATCAATACCGATCCCAACAATATCAACGACCCGATCTACGCAATTCCCGGAACTGACGACACGCAGCTCGAGTACGACCGCTTCGCCAACCTCAACTTCACGCAGATCTCGAAAGACGGCAACGGCGTCTTCCAGCTCATCCCGTGGTTCCGCTCGACGCGCGTCGACTACGACGGTGACCTTGCCGCCGACGTGCAGGGCATGGGCCCGAACTTCGGATGCGCGAATTATCCGGATTGCTCATCCGACGTCCCGTCGGATCCCGACTACATCAATAACGTCGGTCTTGCCCAGACAACCTACGCGAGCTATCTCGGCCTACGCGTCTCGCAGTTGCGTTCGAGTAAGAACCACACCTGGAAAATCGGTTTGGACGCGAACCGCGAGAACTCTTACGGTTCGCAAACCTACGCGTGCTACTACGTCGCATGTGCGTTGCCGAGCGGGGGCGTGACGCCGCCCGTCGCGTCGCCGTATTTCGCCTCATCCTCCGCACAAGCACAAGCCGGTTCGCAGATCGGTATCTACGCCCAAGACAAGTGGGAAGCAAGCAAAAACGTCGTCTTCGACTACGGCCTCCGCTACGATCACTCGACCGGCTACACGAGCGGATACATGATCGAGCCACGCTTCGGCGTCAATGTCTCCGACGGCGGCCGCAACGTCTTCCATCTGTTCTACGGCCGTTACTATGCAGCACCGCTCCTCGAAGATGTACGCCAGGCGTGCGTCATATTCGCAGCGCAAAACGGTTGCTCGACGACGACGCCGCCATACGATCTGCAGCCGGAAATGGATAGCTACTATGAGATCGGCATGCAGCATACGTTCAGCGGCAACTTGACCGGCTGGGCGAACCTCTACGAGAAGAACGTCGTCAACGTCCTCGACACCACGCAGCTTTTGAACACACCGCTCTTCGCCGTCTACAACAACGCGATCGGGCATGCTCAAGGACTCGAGATCCGTCTCCAAGATCGCCAACGCAACGGCAACGACTGGTACTTTACCTCGACCGTCTCTGAGTCGTTGGCAGGTGGCATCTCTGGCTCGACCTTCTTGTTTCCGCCGAACGTCAACCAAGGCTTGCCCATCTCTTCACCGGCGCAGCTCAGCATCGAAGACCACTCGCAGCTGGTCGACTCCACGGCCGGCTACACCGCGCACTTCGGCGCGAATCGCGCGTGGTTCACGACGCTGCAGGCCGACTACGGCAGCGGGTTTCCGGTGCAGTTCGAAGATGCCGACGTCAACTTGAACGGCACGCTCCCAGCGCACACGACGTTCGACCTGAGCGCGGGACGCATCGTCAACGCCGGCAAGGGCCCCGCATCACGCGGACTCGGCGTAACGCTCGACGTCCAGAACATCTTGAATCACCAGTACGTGATCAAATTGGCGAACGGATTCAATACGACCCAAATCGCCAACTCGCGCACGTTCCTGTTCAAATTGACCGAACCGTTTTAAGGGCTCCCTTGTCATCCCGAGCGTAGCGAAGCGAAGTCGAGGGACGCCTCTAGATGTCTCTTGACTTCGCTCGTTTCCAATTCTGAATCGAAAGGGCCGCATAGGCAAAAAAAGTTCCGCAAAGAAGAAACGTGGCTCGCCCAAGCGCGCCGTGATTCGTGATCCAGGACGAGAAAACGATAAACAGGATCGCGGGCAGCAACGATACTGTGATGAATGCGGCGTTTTGTCTACGGCCCATTAGAACGGGCTCGGGAGCGTTATCGCTGCTAGCTTTGCCGATCGCGATTGCAATCGTGGCGACGCCCGCGAAAACGCAAGGGACCGCGATCCACCACGGAATCCGCCAGATGTAATACAGAAACGGCGGCTGGAAAATCCAAAGCGCCGCGATCGCCAGGATAGTGAGCCCGACCAAGGCACCGAGCACGCGTCCCATGGCGGGCTCTTCGCTTCGTCAGCGATCGTCCCTCGACTACGACGGATAACGCTTCGCGTTACCCGTTCCACGCTCGGGATGACAAGGAGCGAAGCTACGGGTTAAATCTCACGCCCACGCTGAAGGTGCGCGGCGGAGCGTAATGGTTCCCTTGCGCGTTGAGCAGCGTCACGTAGTAGCGATCGTTCAAGAGGTTCTGGATATCGAAGGTGAGCGCCGTCTTCGGGCCGATTGCTAGGCCCTTTTCGACCGAGAAAATCGTGTGCGGCGTCTCTTTGCAGTAGCCGGGTGTCGTGTCCGGGCACACGTCGGATGAGAGGCCGCTACCGTACTCGCCGTCCATCGAGAACCAGCCGTTGCGTTTGTCGCGCAACAGCGCGCCGCCGTTGACGGTGTAGCGCTGCTCGTGATCGGCGGGCGTAAACCCCGTTGGTTGCCCGAAGCACGGCGCCAGCAGTTGCGTCTCGCAGCCGCTATTGAGTGAGATCACATGCGCAAACTGGATGTAGGCGTGTCCACCGCGCGGCAACGGCTGCGCGTAGACGAGCGCTTCCTGCGAGAGCCGCCCGAGCACGTAGTTGATGTCCTGGTGCAGCAGCGTCACGCCGACTTGGGTGTCGTCGATGAGATCGTTGGCATTCTTCTGCCACACCCGAAACCCAAGATCGCCGGCACCGAACGGTAAATGGCCGCCGACTTCGAGTTGCGTGTCACGCTCGGGTTTGAGGTCGAATTGCGCTTCCGTCGGCTGAAGCGGAAGATTGAGCAGATACGCGGCTTGTGGACTCACGTTCTCCAGCGAGAACGGCTCGAAGAATCGACCAATGTAGGCATAGACGCTCGCCCGTTTCCCGTAGAAGCGCGTGAGTTTGAAGCGCGGGCTGAAGGCGCCGAAGCCCTGGTAAAACGAGGTCGAGCGAATCGTGAAGAAATCGTAGCGCAGGCCGTAGTCGGCCTCCCACAGCGGGCTCATCCGCCAGCTATCCTGGATATACGACTGATACGTATTGCCCAGGTTCGGCGAATCGTCGATAACGGTTGCCGTCGCGTTGGGCGTGCCGGGCGTCAGAATGGGCGCGAGAAAGTTATTCGGCTGCAGCGTGATCGCGTAGTACTTCAAAATCCGCGCGAGATCGTACGAGCCGCCCGCCGAGACCGTATGCTTGCCAAAGCTTTGGGTGTAGTCCCCCTGCATCATGTAATCGATCGCCGTGCGTTCGTCGGCCAGCGAGTAGGCGCACATGGTCGGGAATCCCGTCGGGTTCTCCGGACCAACGGTGAACGCGTTGGCGCAGTCTGTCGGCGTGCCGCCGTTGCCATACGGCGACGGCGTCACATTGAGTGATTCCCCGTAGATAAAGTCGTTGTTCGGGTCGCCGAAGTCTTGAATCCGCGACGACTTGAAGGCCGGCCCGTAGGTGATTGCGCCCGTATCGCCGATCGCATGGCGAAACTGCACGGCTAGAAACGTGTCCTCCTGCGTCTCGTTGTCGTCGGTGTCGGCCGGTTCGCCGAATTGCACGTCATTTGGGATCTCAAACGTGCTGTGACTATGGATGAAGGTGATGTTCGTGTAGTTGCTACCGCCGCCGGGCAGCGTGAAGCGCGCGAACTGATTGAGATCGCTCGCGTCGTTGTGCGGCGAGTCAAAGTCCGGCGGATCGAGCCCACGCGTCGTATCCTCACCACTGAGCGCGATGTCGTAGCCGCCGCCGCCGGCGATCGGCGCGTGGTAGCCGATCGTCGAGATCGCGGTGCCATACGAGCCGTACGAGAAGTTCCCGTCGAAACCGGCTGGTCCGGTCCCGGCACGCGTCGCCATGTTGAACACCGATCCAAACCGCAGACCGTATTGAGCCGGGTACGCGCCCTCGATCAAATCGACGAACGAAAGATCGTTGAGATTGATCTCACTGCCGATGTCGCGATTGAGCTCCTGCGGAAGCGCCACGCCGTCGATCATATAGTTGATCACGCCGTGATCGCCGTTGATGTGCACAACGCCGTTGGCCCCGCGCACCGCGCCCGGCATCTGGATCTCCATCTCGGAGAAACTGTTGTTATACGGCATCTCCGTAAGCTGCGTGTGATTCAGCGTCACGTTGCTGCCGCTGCCGCGCAAGAGTGCCGCCGTCGACGTTCCGGCAGTCGCCGTGACGGAGCCGATCTGTTTGAGCGGAAGGAGCGTGATCGCAACCACCGCGCCGCCACCGCTGAGATCGATACGCACCGCTCCTTGGTGGTCGCCGGACTTCGCTTCGATGACATAGGTGCCTAGTGCGAGCGGTGGAAATGTGAACCGTCCTTGCGCATCGGTCGTCGTCCTGGCGGTCTGATTGTTTCCGGTAGCCGTCACCTGCACGTGTACGACCGGATGGCCATCTTGCGTTACCGTTCCGGAAATAAACGCGCTCGCGTTGACCGCACGCGACGGCGCGGTCCACAATAGCGTGAGTGCAATAGAAATCAGTGCCGCGCTCAAACAGCGCTGCAGCAAGCGGGTCATCGAAAGTCCTTGTCCCGAACCGAGCAGTTGTGTTTTTATTGAGAATAGCTTATCATTATCAAATAGTCAACCCGTCCACACCGAGGACCACGAGTGAATCCCAATAGCCGAAAAACCAAACAGCGCGACGCGGTGAGCGCGGTGCTCGAGCGCGCCGAGCGCCCGCTGAGCGTGGGCGAGGTACTGGAGGCGGCGTCCAAGCAAATCGAGGGCCTGGGCGTGGCAACCGTCTATCGCGCGGTCAACGCGCTTCTCGAAGACGGCTGGATCGAGGCGGTCGAGATCCCCGGCGAGGCGGTTCGCTACGAGCGCTCCGATAAGGGGCACCACCATCATTTCCAGTGCGACAAGTGCGAGCGGGTCTTCGATATTGCCGGGTGCGTCGATAGCATCCGCAAACTGGTACCGCCAAAATTCCGGGTGAAGGATCACGCCGTGACCTTTTACGGAACCTGCGCCACCTGCACGGGGTAGGAGCCTCCTTTTCACCGAACGCGGAGGACTCTCAGTTTTCTCCGGGTGAATACGCGGCTTCGCATGCACCACTTCTCAGCCCGACCAATCGTCGTCACGGGTGCCGCCGGACTTATCGGCAGCGCGCTTATCTGGGCGCTCAACCGGCGTGGCGTCGACGACATCATCGCGGTCGATCGTTTAGACGAATCTGAGAAATGGCGGCACTTGGTGCCGCTGCGTTTCGTCGATTACGTGGACGCCGACGATTTTGCCGACGCGATCGGCGAGCATCCCGACGTGTTCGGAAACATCGGCACCGTCTTTCACCTCGGCGCCTGCTCCTCGACCACCGAGCGCGACGCGGACTATCTCATGCGCAACAATTACGAGTACACGAAAGTGCTCGCGCATTGGGCGGTCGGGCGCGATACGCGCTTCGTCTATGCGTCGTCCGCGGCAACGTACGGCGCGCTCGAAGACGACCTTTCCGACGAGATGGATCTGCGTGCGCTGCGCCCGCTCAACATGTACGCCTACTCGAAGCAGCTTTTCGATCTGTATGCGCAGCGCAGCGGAATGAGCGAGCAGATCCTCGGCCTGAAATACTTTAACGTCTTCGGGCCTAACGAGGATCACAAGGGCGATATGCGCAGCGTCGTCTGCAAGGCGTTCGAACAAATCCGTGCCGGTGGAAGCGTGAAACTCTTCAAGAGCTACCGGCCCGAATTCCGCGACGGCGAGCAGCGACGCGACTTCATCTACGTGAAAGATGCCGTCGAGATGACCTTGGCGGTCGGACTGAGCGACGCAAGCGGTCTCATCAACATCGGCTCGGGGTTGGCGCAGACCTGGCTCGATCTCGTGCGTCCGATCTTTGCCGCCCTCGCACTGCCCGAGCGCATCGAATTCATCGAGATGCCGGAACTTTTGCAGCCGAAGTATCAGTATTCTACCCAAGCGCGAATCGAGCGGCTGCGCGCGAGCGGTTACAACGCGCCGATCGCGCCACTTGCCGATGCCGTGCAGGATTACGTGTCAAACTATCTCCAGCCGGGCCGCGTGCTCGACCCGGCCCAGCCCGAAGCTCTCACCGTCCGATAACGAGGTTCGATGCCAAACTCCCGTTCCGATCGCCGCCGTCAATCGCGCAGCGGTTCAGCTCCACCGCCCAAACGCGATCCGATGGCCATCGTGTATATCAGCGCAGCCGCGCTGGTGGTCGTCATCATCGCGATCTTCGCGATCATGAACTGGATGCAGCAGCGCCAAATCAGCGAAGCGTATGCGACGCCGACACCGGCACCCTCGAGTGTGGCTGTATCGAAGGCGATTCAGCTGACCGACGGCGAGACGCTGGGCAAGCCGACGTTCAAAATGTTTAAGGGCGGTTTACCCGACACGCCGGCGGGCGGCCAGGGCCAAACCATCGATAGCATTACCTGCGGCGGTATGGAATACAGTACGCTGCACACCCACACGCATTTGGCAATCTTCTATCAGGGCAAGCAGAGCGCCGTTCCGAGGCTCGTCGGCGCGGCGCCGCTTCCGCCGCAAGGCTGCCTCTACTGGATTCACACCCATTCGCAGGACGGGATCATTCACGTCGAGTCGCCCGTACTGGCGCCCGAAGGCAGTCCAGGATTCGAGCTCGGTATGTTCTTCGATATTTGGGGACAGCCGCTGACACGCGCCGACGTTGCCGGTCTCAAAGGGCCCGTGATCGCCTACGTGAACGGCACGCGATACGACGGCGATTTGCGCCAGATTCCGCTACGCTCGCACCAGCAGGTCGTGTTGGAAGTCGGCACACCGACCGTGCCGCCGCCCAACTACACCTTCCCGCCCAACGACTAACAGTCACTACTTTAGCACTCCGTTCAATGCGGCGGCGAGTTCCTTATACGGGACCTCGCCGCTGTTCAAATAGGCGATCGTCTTATTGCGATCGATGATCGCGATCGTGGGGTAACCGCCCTTCAGATACAATTTCGCGACGGTAAGGTTCGGATCGTAGGCGGCAAGCGGATACTTTACCTTAAAGCGAATCTGAAAGTTCAAGACGTCGAACTGCGATTCGGGTGAAGCACCGTCCATGCCGGTATCGCTACCGGGAACGGCAAGAAATGCCACACGTGAGCCGTACGCAGCATACAGTTGGTTGATCACCGTTGTTTCGCGCTGGCAATGCGGACACCACGTCGCGAAGATTTCGAGAAATACCGGCTTGTCGACGGTGGCCAAATCAAACGGGCCCGCCGTCGTAGGCAACGAGAATTCGGGCGCCTTCGCGCCCATTTGCGCGGCGGCATTGACCGGTGCGCTCGAGGCGTTTTGCAATTGCGACTGATGGAGTTTGACGTAGACGATGCCGGCGCCGATCAGCACGACGATGACGACAAGGGAGAGGATCGCAAGCGTGCGTTGATTCATCGAGGACGTAATCTCCGGTCGAGGGCGAGAGCGCCGGGCGCTCTGATGGCGATAAAAGCCGCGACGGCTGCCAAGGCGAGATCGAACGCAACATGCGGCCAATCCGCGACCGCCGTGTCGCCGGGGCCAAAGCAGCCGCAGTTCGCGGGAATGCCGCGCAGTACTGCCGACGCGATGGCGGCGGCGTAGATTGCAAACTGCGCGGCCGCAATCCAGGCCACCACCCGCGTGAACAGCCCGGCGAGCAGATAGAGTCCGAGCAGCACTTCAAAATAGGGTAGAACGACGGCGAGCGGCGCAACCAACTCCGGCGGCAGCAAGCGGAAGCCCGCGATCGCCGACGCGAGGTCGACCGGATGGCCGATCTTGAGGACGCCGGCCCAGACCAAGAGCGCCCCAAGCAGCCAACGGGCCACCGTCACGACCATCAATCCATACCTTTCCGGCAGAGGGCGGAGCCCAAATTAGGCTAACCTAACAAGCAACATGGCCACGCTCGAGTCGTCTGTTAAGGCCGCCCCAGCGCGCCGGTCCATCTGGCAGCTGATTCTGCGCTTTTTGGCCGTTACCGGTCCGGGCCTGATCGTCGCCTTTGCCGATACCGAAGCCGGAAGCGTCACCACTGCGGCGACCTCGGGTGCACAGTTCGGTTACAAACTGATTCTGCTGCAATTGCTCTTGATCGTGCCGCTTTTCGTCGTACAAGAGATGACGGTGCGGCTAGGCACGGTAACCGGCAAAGGCCACGCGCGTTTGATTCGCGAGTTCTACGGGCTCGGCTGGGCATGGGTCTCGCTCGGGACGATGTTGGTCACCAACATCGCGGCGCTCGTCACGGAATTCGCCGGTATCGCTGGTGCGGCGTTGATCTTCGGCTTGCCGGCCGCGCCGCTCGTGATCGTCGCCGCGCTGCTGCTCATCGTCGTCATCTTTACTGCTTCCTACAAACGCGCCGAGATGTTCGCCTTCTCGCTGTGCCTCGTTGAATTGCTGTTCATCCCGGCGGCATTTGCCGCGCATCCGCCGGTGCGCACGATTGTGATGCAGGGCATCTTCGGCAACCAGCCGCTGACGGACTACAGTTACCTGCTGCTAATCGCGTCGAACATGTGCGCCGTCATCATGCCATGGATGATCTTCTATCAACAGAGCGCTGTCGTCGACAAAGGGCTGACGCTCAAAGATTTAGGCTTTGCGCGTTTCGATACGGCGCTGGGGGCGGTGCTCACACAGGGCATCATGTGTGCGATCATCATTACGACCGCCGCGACGCTCTTCGTGCACCACATTCCGGTGAGCGATGCTGCCCACGCCGCGCTCGCGTTCCAGCCGCTGGTCGGACGGTTTGCCGGCGTGACGTTCGGCGTCGGTTTGATCGGCGCGTCGATGCTTGGCGCATTCGTCGTGTCGCTTGCAACGGCGTGGGCATTCGGCGAGGCCTTCGGCTGGCGCTGCTCGCTCAACGATGGCCTGCGCGCCAAGCGCTTTAGCGCGCTCTATGTCGGCTGCGTTGCCATTGCCGCGGGCATCGTGCTGATTCCAAATCTACCGCTGATCCAAATGACGGTCTACGTCGAAGCGTTCAACGGCTTCGTGCTGCCGATCGTACTCGGATTCTTGCTGTTCCTCGTCAACGACAAACGCGTGATCGGCGATCGCCGGAACACCTTGCTCGGGAACACGATCGCGTTCTCGCTCTCGGCGGTGATCATCGCCCTCGGGGTTTGGATGACCATTACCACGATTATGCACCCCGGAAGTTGATCGTGATACGCCGATTCGTGCTCGTGTTCGCGAGCGCGCTGCTCGCGAGCTGCGCGCAAGCCGCGGCACTGCACTTCGACGGCGTCGCATTGCCGCCGGCCCCGGCGCCGAATTTTACGCTCACCAGCGACACCGGCGCACCGTGGACGCTCGCCGCGCAGCACGGCAAGGTCGTCGCGCTCTTCTTCGGCTTCACGCGCTGCACGGACACCTGCCCCGCTACGCTGGCAAAGCTCGCCGCCGTTCTTCGGCCTGACCGCGCAGCCGGTGTCGAGATCGCCTTTGTCACGATCGATCCGGCGCGCGATACGCCGGCGGTGATGCACGCCTACATTCAGCGGTTTAGCGGCGCGAAGATCGTCGGCCTTACCGGAACGCCGGCGCAAATTGCTGCCGTCGAGCGCGACTATCACGTGTGGTCGAAGCCGCTGCCGGATCCCGCCGGCGGCACGAACTACGATGAAGCGCATAGCGCCTTCACCTTTCTGATCGATCGCAACGGCAACTGGCGCGTGATTCACAATGACGACGATGCGCAGCGCGACTACGCCGCCGACGTGCGGACGCTTTTACAATCGTGATCGCGCTGCTTTTCGCCGCCGTGCTGCCGCTTCACGGTGTCGTCCTCTCACCGCTTCCCGATGGCCGCGCGGTGGTGCGCAGTGAGGCGATGCCGCGCACGATGCCGGCGCAGACTCGGCTCTATCGTCTTGCGCCAAGTGTCGCGCTACGGGCGGGGACCGGCGTCGATGGATTCTTGGATCGCTCCACGCAACCGTGGACGCTGCGCGATCCCGTCCCGGCGGCGGCCTTTGTCGCGGGACTTCCCACTCCGGGGCGCGTGATTCCGGTCGATGCGGGCAAACCGCTGCCCGCTGCACTGTTGGTGAATCAGGACGAACGGCTGGTGCAATTGCGCGACGCGTTCCGCGGTAAGACGATGCTGCTCTCGTTCATCTTCACCCGCTGTCCGGACACGGACGTCTGTATTGCGATCAGCAGCAAGTACGCGCAGTTGCAGCGCGATTTGGATCCGGCGCACTTTGCGCTGGTCGAGATCACGCTCGATCCGCCCTACGATACGCCGGCCGTGCTGCGTGCCTACCGCAAGCAATTCGGCGGCGATCCGGCGATCTGGACGCTGCTGACCGGCACCGGCTCGACGATCGAGCGAGTGCTCGACGAGTTCGGGATTTCGTCGCTGCAGACCGATAGCGACAAGTACATTCATAGCGACAAGCTGTTCGTGGTGACGCCGCAAGGACGCGTCGCCTACGTCGTCAACACCGCCGGTTGGGATCCGCGCGGCGTTGCAGCCGAAGCGCGCGCGGTCGAAGGGATGGCCAGCAACCCCTTCGAGCGCTTTAAGCTCTCGTTGATTGCAAGCGTTGTGGCGCTGTGCGGCGGCAGCCAATTCGCCGGCATTGTCACGTTGGAAATCGCGCTCTTCTTTCTGATCGTGATCGTGGTGACGATCTCGCTTTGGATCGTCGGGCGGGTGTTATGGCATCGACCTGCGTAAAGCCTGAAGATGGCCGCACCGCGCAAGCCGTTCGACCCGCCGAGTCCCCAGCAGACCGCGTTCCTCGAGCGGGCCATCAACGAGTACGGCAGAGCGACCTATAACTACGCCCTGCGGCTGAGCCACAACGAAGCCGACGCCCGCGACCTGACCCAGGAAGCCTTCATCCGGGTCTACCGCGCCTGGCGCAGCTTCCAGCCTGGCACCTCCTTCCTCTCGTGGATCTACCGGATCGTCACGAATCTCCACCGGGATGAACTTCGGCGCCGCAAAGGGCGTTATCAGGAGGAGATCCCCGAGGACAACGCCCCGCAGCAGTTCAAAGGCGCGCGTCCGCTGGCCACCGAGCCGATCGAAGAACTGGTCGACCGGCAGCTCAGCGAACCGATGTCGAAGGCGCTCGCGGGCTTATCGCTGGAGCAGCGACAGGTGCTGATCCTCGCGGACGTTGAGGAATATAGCTATCAGGAGATCGCCGACATCGTCGGCTGCTCGATCGGGACGGTGCGCTCGCGGCTGCATCGTGCACGCCATCAACTGCGCCGCCTAATTGAGTCACAACCAAAACCATCATGAAATCGCATCCGAGCCAAGAACAACTCATCGACTACCTGCACGGCGAACTCGCTCCCGGCGAAGACGCGGCATTCTTGCTGCATCTCGAAGGCTGCGATGACTGCCGCGGGCGATACGAAGATGAGGCTCATCTTACCGAATCACTGCGCAGCTTTGCTCGCTCGACCGAACGCGAGCTTCCCGCCGGCGTCCGCGCCGTCATCTGGAGCGCCGTTGAGTCGTCGCACCGTGAACTCGGCTGGGCGCAACGGTTGGCAGCGTGGCTCCGTCCGGCGGTCGCGATTCCCGTGGCCGCGACCCTGGTGGTCGCCGCGTTCGTGGGCTACGACTCGGTCGCGCACCGCAGTGGCGCCCCCACGATCGACGCCGCCTATTATCTCGACGATCACGCCGCGCTCACCAGCGCCGTGCCGTTCAACGAAGGGAACACCGTTCCGGCCGCGCTCTTTACAACTGAGAGCGCGGATGGCGCGCAATAGCGGACTGCTCCTCCTTGCGGCGGTGTTGATGGGCGGAACGCCCGCGCCGCCGCCTCCCGCCGATTTGCTCCGCGACGCCATGAACGCGCCGGAGCGAATCTCCTATGTCGGCGAAGTGCAAGTGCTGCGCATTGGCGCGGAACGATCCGATGCCACGATCTATCGCATCGAGCATCGCGCGCCGGATAGGACGCGGCGGTGGTATGTGGCGCCGCAAGACCTCTACGGCGATTCAGTCATCACCCGCGGCTCGACGACCTATTCGATCGACGTGAAGCGCGAGCGCCTCGTGATTTCGCAAGATGAGGACGCCGACGAGCAAATCGCTGCGCGCAGCAACTTCGGCATACTGATGGCCAACTACAATGCCGTCTATGCGCCGGACGAGACGGTTTCCGGCCGCGCAGTGTACGTCGTGCTGCTCAATAACAAGTACACGGGACAGACGACGATGCGCGTCCACATCGACGCGCAGACGCATCTGGTCCTCGAGCGCCAACAGTATGGGAGCAACGGATCCTTGATCGCGCAAACGCGGATGGAGCAGATTCGCTACACCAACGCGATCCCGACGGCGGTCTTCGAGCTTCCCGCGGGATTGAATCGCGTCAACGGAGCGGCACGCGGGCAAGAATCGACGGATATCGCGCACGTCATTTCGAGCGCCGGCTTTACTGCGCAAGTACCGAAGTATTTGCCGGAGGGCTTCAGCCCGATTGCCGGCGACGTTGTCTCGATCCAGGACGTGCCGACGCTGCATCTCATCTATTCCGACGGGATTCGCACGGTCTCGCTTTTTCAGAACGAGAAAAATGCGGCGGCTGATCTGTCGCACTATCACGCGATCGCGACCACCGTCGCGGAGCATCCGGCGCGCTACGTCGAGGAAGGTCCAACCACGTTAGTTGCATGGTCGGACGGCAACCGCCATTTTGCGCTGGTCGGCGATCTCAGCCTGACGGAGCTAGAAAAGATCGGCGCGAGTGTGCTACCCTAGGCGAGTGCCTGAACGCGATTTATCAACGCTTCTCATCACGATGAAGCCCGCGCTAGACCCACGTGAGTGGGTCTTTTGCTGTGTTGACCGATCGTTTCCACTCGAGAGTGCGCGTCCGTTGCTGACGTTTCGCGAGAGCGAAGGCATCACCATCGTGATCGAGCAGCACGTGGCCGAGGAACACCGACTGGAGTATGTTTTTCCTTCACGGCGTATCACGCTGCGCGCTGAGTCCGATCTCGAATCGGTTGGATTTACGGCCGCGGTGACTGCAGCGCTCGCCAAGCACACGATTGCGGTCAACGTCGTGAGCGGGTTTAACCACGATCACCTTTTCGTGCCGACCGACCGCGGCGAGGAAGCGTTGCGGGTGCTGGAGGAGCTTAGCGCTGAAAGCGCTCGTCGAGTGCTCTAAGCAATTCACGCTGCGCGGCCGGGATAGCCTGCGCAGACGCGTCGTTTTCGCGCGTATCGGCGCGATTCGTGACGTCGATCAACTGCGCAATCGATTCGGTCAGCGCATCGATGTCGTAGCCGCCTTCCAACACGTAAGCCACGCGGCCGCCGCAGTGCTGTTGCGCCGTGCGATTGATCGCACGCGCCAGTGCCGATGCCGCGCTAACGTCGACGCCCAGATCGCCGACCGGATCGCCGGCAACGTAGTCAAAGCCGGCACTTGCAACGATGAGATCGGGTCGAACGAATGCGGCCGCGCTCCCGAGCAGGTGTTCCCAAATTGCGACGAACGCTTCGGTCGCGATCCCCGATGCCGGGAGCGGAATGTTGATCAGTGCGTCGTCGCCGATCGCCGTGCTCTCGTAGCCCGTGCCGGGATACGCCGGCGATGCGTGCGTAGAAACATAACTCAAGCCCGCGCCGACGACGTCCTGCGTGCCGTTGCCGTGGTGGTAGTCGAAGTCGATCAACAACACGCGACCGCCGGCTCGTGCCTGATACGCTCGGGCGGCAATGGCGGCATTGTTAAACACGCAAAAGCCCATACCGCGGGCAGATTCGGCGTGATGTCCCGGTGGGCGAACGAGTGCAAAGGCGGGCGTTCCGCTTTCTACCGTCGCTTCGACGGCTGCAATCGCGCCGCCGGCGGCACGACGCGCGACGTCGAGCGTGCGCGCATCGACGACAACGTCGCCGGTCGAAAGGTAGCGCGGGCCGGAGAGGTCGCCGATCTCGCGTTTGACGAGTTCGACGTAACGGGGCTCGTGCACGCGCTCGATCTCGTCGTCGGCCGCGTCAAGCGGATGACGGACATCGCCGGCGAGTCCGCGCTGCGTTAAACGCGCAGCGACCACCTCCACGCGGTCGGGTGATTCGGGGTGCCCGAGATCGCGGAGATGGTCGCCGTAGAGCGCGTCGTAGACGAGCTTCAAGTGGTAATCACGGCTTTTTCTTCGGCGTTGCCGCAGGCGTCGGCTTGCTCAGGTCCGCGATCCATCCCTCGACCTGCGAGTACTGCTTGGTGCCCTTCTGCATCATCGCCAGCAAACGCCGATAGGCGTTTATTGCCTTGGTGCGCTGGTTCGAGTCCTCATAGCACTTCGCAGCAAGCAAGAGATACGACGGATTCTGTTCCAGCCAGCCCTTCGCGTTGCTGTCGATTACGTCGAAGATTTGCGCCGCTTCCTTGTAGTTTTTGAGCGCGTAGTCGGCGTCGGCAATGCAGCTGAGCGTTTGCGGCGTGCGCTGCAGTTGGAACGCTTTGCTGCACGCGTCCTTCTGACTATTATAATCGTGGAGATGGGCGTAGGCGGCGCCGAGCGCTTGAAATGCCTGCGGGTCGGGCTGAATGGCGACCGCCTGTTTGAGAAGGCCGACGGCGTCCGAGTAGCGTTGCTGCGCCAGCGCCGCCTGCGCCAAGCGACTCAACGCATCGAGATCCTGGTTGTCGATCGCGAGCGCCATTTGCCACTCGGCCTTGGCTTTATCGAGGTTCTTCTGCTGGGCAAAATAGTCGCCGTAGGCGATGTAGATTTGCGGCACTTTCGGATACTGCGCGATGCCTTGCAGAAAGATGCTCTCGGCCTGAGAGTTCTTCTTCTCCGAAGCGAAATACGTGGCTTTTTGAATGAGGATCTGGACCTTCGCGGCGTCGTCCGGCGCCGCAACAATCGCGTCGTCAAACGCTGCCGAAGCCTGATCGTCGACGTGCTGACGCGCGTAGAGCTGGGCCTTGAAGACCAGCGCCTGGACGCTCTTGGGGTCGAGCGCGATGGCTTTCGCGTTCCATTGCAGCGCCATCGGAATGTTGTCTTGCTGCGCGTAGGTCTGGGCGATCTGCATCAGCGGATCGGGATTCTTCGGATCCTTCGTTGCAGCGATTTGGAACTGCGCACGCGCTTCGTCGAACTTCTGTTCCGCCGCGTAGACCGAACCCAGCATCGAGTACGACGTCGCGTCGCCCTTATTGAGCACGAGGCTCCGGTTGGCGATCCGCTCCGCATCGGTGAAGCGATTGGCTTTGAGATACAGCGAGACCAATTGCTCGAGCACGCCGATGTTGCTCGGATCGAGATTCTCGGCTTGCTCTAAGTCGCTGATCGCGACATCGTCATGTCCGAGTGCATCCATCGCGTAGCCGTCGAGATAGTAGACTTGCGCGGTCTTGTCACCCATCTGCAGCAGGTGCTGAGTCAACTGCGCCGAGAGATCGGGCCGGTTGATCCCGAGGAACTGTGCCGCGAGCAGCGTCATCGCGTCTTGATCGTTGGGATTGGCCTTGAGCTTGGCTTGCAGCTTCGGAATCGCAACCGAAGGCGGCTCGGGCGATGCCGTGGGCAGTGCCGATGGCGCCGCGGACGGCGTGGGCGATGCGGCGCTCTTGCTACCGAAGAGTGCGGCCTGGGCGTTGGGCTGCGTGACGGCGAACGCCGCGCCAAGCGCGACGAGCATCGTGAGCAGAAGAGTGAAGCGTTTCAACGTGTTCGAGATCCTTAGCTTATGATTTGGCGGCTTGCACGAGTTTTGTCAGTTCCGGCACGATGGCGAACGCATCGCCAACGACTACCAGATCCGAGAACTCGGCGATCGGCGATTGTCCATCCTTATTGATGGCGACAATCGTACCCGAAGAACGCATGCCGACCTTGTGTTGTATCGCGCCCGAGATTCCGACCGCGATATAGAGCGATGGGCTGACGGTCTTACCCGTCTGCCCAATTTGGAGGCTGTACGGGACCCAACCCGCATCGGCTGCCGCGCGCGACGCACCCACCGCACCGCCGAGGGCCGACGCCAGCGGTTTGAGCAGGGTGTCGAACGGCTCGGGCCCGCCGAGTCCGCGCCCACCTGCTACTACAACGGGTGCTTCCTCCAGCGCGAGTTCCCCGGAACCCTCTTCGACGTCTTTCTCGACCAGCACGCCGTAGCTCTTGCCGGCCGGCTTTTCGATCGCTTGCACCGCTGCTCCGGCGCCTCCGGGTTGTGCCGCGAAAGCGTTCGGGCGAATCGTCACCACGCCGTAGTCTCCGTCGAGCAGCTCGCAGTTGGTGATCGCCGCGCCGCCCATCTTCGGCATTACCGCGACAACTTTTCCGCCCTCGAGCTTGAAGTCAACGGCATCGGCGCAGATGCCGGCATTTAACCGCGCTACGAGCCGGCCGGCAACATCTTTGCCCGTAAGCGTATTGGCGACCAGCACGAGCGAGGGTCCAATCGCCTTGGCAGCCGCCTCGAGATAATCGATGACCGGATCGAGCAGATACTTGTCCACGTCGGCGTCGTCGTTGACGTAGATCGCGTCGAGCGGATAGGCTTTGAGCGATTCGGCAAGTTGTGATGACCCGGCACCGACGACGAGGGCGTGCGCCTTGCCGCCGAGTTGATCGGCGAGTTTGCGCGCTTGCGTCGCCATTTCGAAGGTGACCTTCGGCGTTTGGCCGCCCTTGTGCTGAACGTAAACCAGAACGTTTTTCATCAGCTATACCAGCTTCCGCTCTTTGAGGAAATCGAAGATCGCTTTCGCGCCGGACGCGCCGTCGGCGGCTTCGATCACTTGGCCTTTGCCGCGAACCGGCGGCGGAGCAAACGAGAGCAGCTGCGTTTTCGAACCGCTTTGACCCACCGCGTGCGATAGTCCAAGGTCGGAAACGCTCATCGCCGCGATCGTCTTTTTCTTTGCGCCCATGATGCCCTTGAGCGATGCATAGCGCGGCTCACCGAACGTCAGCGCCGTCGTCATCACGCACGGCAGCGGCGCGGTCACGTCTTGATAGCCGGTATCGGTCTCGCGTTCGATCTTCAATTTTCCATCGACGATTTCGGCTTTGCGCGCGTTGGTCACGAGCGGCGCCTGCAGATACTCGGCCAGCCCGCCCGGTGTTGCCCCGGTCGAGCCGTCGTCAGAGAGACCCCCGACGATCAAGAGATCGAAGCCAACTTTTTTAAGGGCGTGCGAAATCGCGTACGACGAAGCCCACACATCACTGCCCTCGAGTCCGGCGTCGCTGAGTAGCACCGCATCATCGGCACCCATCGCGAGTGCTTTGCGCAGTGTCTCTTTGAGCGATTCGGGGGCCATGCTAAAGACCGTGACGGTGGTATCACCGCCCGCCTTCTCTTTTAATTGCAAAGCCGCTTCAAGCGCATATTCGTCGTATGGATTGAGCACCGTCTCAACGCCGGTGCGAACCAATCGCTTCGTGCCGTTATCGATCCGTTTTTCGGCATTCGGATCCGGCACGAGCTTGACCGTAACCACGATCTTCACGTGGAGAACTCGACCTCCTCAGGTACGTGGGGGAGAACCCGGCGCTGTTAGGGCTGGTTAGAGCTGAATCCTTTGATCGACCACCAATGCGGTCCCCCGCATCGTCGGCGGAGGACCGCCTGGTTCGGAGGGCAGCCCGGTCAGGCCGTAGCGCCGAAGCTGAATCAGGAGCTGCTGGCCGTTCGAAAAATCCCACTCGCCGCCGACGAACGCTACGCCGTAGATCCCCAGCACCGGCGTGGTCGACCAGGCGCCGTTCGCGCTGTAGCGCCCGTAACCGATCGCCGCGACCATCTTTTTGCTCCAGTGATGCTGGAATGTCCCGATGATCTGCGGATAGTTGATACTGACGAAATCGGATGAATCGATCGCCGGCCGGTACGAACGGTCCCATACCGAGTCGAGGACGACGTCGTCGTTCTGCCAATGCCAGACCGCATATAACGCGGCTTGCCGCTGCCAGCCCGAGGTCGCGTCGGCGTCGAACTGCGGCAAGAAGTAGCCGTCGATCCAGCCCTCTTGCGACGCGTTAGCGAGTGTATTTGGTTCGACTTGTCGCCAGACGTACGCGTCAGCGTGTAATTGCAACCGCCCACGCGAATAATTGGCGTGTGCGCGATAGCCTTCGCGATTGATACCGATGATCGTATTGTCCACGGCTTGATAGGTCGACTTGAGCCACTGCCCGGGCCATGACCACGCTACGCTCCACACGTTCTCGGGTACGCCGTAGGGCAAGATGACGTCGGCATAACGCGGATCGAAGCGATAATATTCGATCCCGACATCACTGCCGGTGTTGAAATGATGGATGAACGAAAAGTGTTCGTACGTACCCGGCGACTGCGTGCCGGGCTCGGCCGCAAGGCCGTCGTGATACCATCCCTCACCGAGTTCGATTAGCATGTCGTTACCGTGCGAGGGGTGGAAGAGGGCGCGAATCCCGGCGATGGTTTGCGCCTGATCGGCGAGCACGCTCGAGAAGAGCCGCCCCTGCGGCCCTGGATAGAGCGTTTGATCGGTACCGAAGAACGTCGTCGTGGTAATCGGATCGCCGGAAGTCGTGATGTTTGCGATTTGAGCGGAGAAGCGACCGTAGTCGCCGCGATCGAGGACGTAAGATCCCATCGCCAACCGGGCCTGCGTGCCTTGCAATACCGGCAGCAATGCATCGGTCAATTCGATCGTCGATTGTCCGTGTGTCGAAACGAGGTCTGCGCCAAGCAGCGGCAGCGACGACGGCGAGGCGTTCCACGCATCGACGTTCGGCGTGCCCGGCCCAAGTGTTTCAGCGGTTGGCACGCCGATCGACGGATTGGCGTTGGTGACTGCCGGCGGTGCGAAGACGAAGCGATCGGTCTGCGTGAGATTGATGTACCCGCCGCTGATTTTCCACGCGCCATCGTTGCTTGCAAGCGACGCGGCATATGGCACGACGAGCTGCGCGGAGCCGCCTTCGATACCTTGACCGCCGCTTTGCGGGAAGTTGATCGCGTAGTTGATCGGGGAGTGACCCTCATGCGGATCGAGTGGACCCTGCCACGGTTCGCTCCAGTACATGAGGTTGTTCAGATCGCCCCCATACGCGCCGGCAAGGATCTGTACGTCGAGCGTGAGGGTGCGCATGCGATCGTTTCCGTCGACGAGGTATTGAAGCATCCCCGCATTGCCCGGCGTTTCCGCCGCGCTCGAAAACCAATCGTAGGGCGACATGGGCGAAAGCGGCAAGCCGGCTTGGAACGCGGGCGCTTCGGGCGGCGCGAGGCCGGGACCACTCTCGCCCTGCGATACGAAGACATTGGAGCCTTGCACGTGCAGTGAAAATCCCGGCGTCGGCGACGGCAAGGGGGACGGCGAGACGGAGGGTGAGCCGGACGGTGCCGGTGTCGCGGTTTGCGCGCGAATCGGCATCGGCAGCGCGTTCGCGAGCAACAGGACGATCAGCGTGCGCAAAGCACGACCCGCGGTCAGCGTCACGACACGCTTCTTCCATCGCCCCCTCATTGCGCCCCCCATTGCGGAAAAATCGTCTGAAGCGTCGAGATGAGGGTTAGCAATGCAACGACAACGACGGTTCCCCACGCGATCACATTGAATGCGGGGCCATTGGTCCATGTACCCATGATCCGCTTGTTGTTGATGAGCAATAGCATCAAGACCAGGACTACGGGCAACAACACTCCATTAAGAACTTGAGAGTAGAAGATGATTGCCAGCAGCGGCGCGTTGGGAATGATGACGACACCCGCACCCATGGCAATCAGCGCCAGATAGAGCGTGTAGAAAACCTTGGCCGTGGAAAAACGGTGATCGACGCCTCGCTCGAAGCCAAATGCCTCGCAGACGTAATATGCCGTGGAGAGCGGGAGGATCGAGGCCGTGAAGATCGCGGCGTTCAGCAGGCCAATCGCAAACAGCAATGCTGCAAACTTTCCGGCCAACGGTTGGAGCGCAACCGCCACGTCGCTTGGATCGTTGATGGCAATCTGCGCGGCGGCCGGTACGTGCAGATTGTGAATGAAGATCGTGGCCGCGCACGCCACGATGATGAAAAAAGCGATTACATCGGTTAGCACCGCACCGGACACGACATCCAGACGCGACATCGGATATTCGTCTTCACGGATGCCCTTGTCCACCACCGCGGCCTGAATGTAGAATTGCATCCAGGGTGAGATCGTCGTCCCGATGACCGCAATGATCATTAGAAAGTATGCCTTCGATGACGAGAAGTGCGGAAAGATCGTCTGCTCGGCAATCGCTCGCCAATCCGGGTGGAGTATAATGGCGCTCACCGCGTACGTAAGATAGACCGCGCAGAACGCGAAGAATACGCGCTCGACGACCTTATAATTCCCTCGCGTAACGGTAAAGAACACCAACGCTGCGGCGGCGACAACCATGATGACCTTGAGCAGGCCGGCGCTAACAACGTGGATGAAGCCGGCGAAGACGGGCGCGACTGAGGCAACTCCGGCGAACTCCGTTGCGGTGTTTCCGATGTCGCAGATGACGAACATCAGCAGCACCCAAAAGGTAACCTTGACGCCAAAGTTCTCTCGAATCAGATCCGAGAGTCCCTTGCCCGTGATTGCGCCCATCCTCGCGCACATCTCTTGTGTGACGATGAGTGCAATTGTCACCGGGATGAGCAGCCACAAGAGCGTATAGCCGAACTGCGCCCCAGCCTGCGAATAGGTGAGGATTCCACCAACATCGTTGTCGGCGTTGGCCGTGATGATCCCCGGCCCTACCACGGACAGGAACATCACGATCCGCCGCCACGGGCTGAGGGGCGACGCGGAAAGCACGATCGTCGCCGCTCTTACAGCATCAGCCAGGGCGAATAGATCGCGAGGGTCTCGGGGAATTGATTGGCGCGTAGGGCGTCGTTGCGATGCGCGTTGCGGTGCGCAACGGCATAAAATAGTGCCAGGATTTTCTTCATGACACGATCTCCTTCATAGGCGTGATTCATCACCGCATCGATTGCACGACGCGGTCAAAAGATTGGCTCATCGCGAGCCTAGGGTACGAACATCGACTCGGGCCGTCGTCCATTGCGGAATCTCACCTCCCCCCAGTTGTGCGCCACGAGGGCGCACGCATAACAAAAAAACCATCGTGATTCTCGTCACGACGGTTGCTGAAATCGCACGGAGCATCGCCCCGGCTTCCCCTCAACGTCGAGCTTCAGCACTGCACGCCGTAGAGGAAAGTTCGTCTTCCCTCAGCCGCATTAGGTACCGCCTTGATTCGACGGTGCCTGGTAACCCATTGGGGTCTCTCGACCTTTCCGGGCAGCGGCTTATTCTCGTGCAGACGCCTCACCTAACGAGGAATCCTTATTAAGAGTACACCTCGCTGTCAACCCCTAGAGACGGGGCAACATCGCCAGCCACGGGCTCGAGCGTTGGGCCTCATCGAAGCGATTCGCACGCAGCGAATCGTTATGCGCTGCGGGCGGCGCAACGCGGAAAATAAATGCGAGTAGTGCTTTCATCGTGCGCACCTCCCGCCTGTATCATCGGCCAGAATGGGAAGAATCCGGTCAAAATCGGCCGCACCGAAACCGAAACGTTACATCTTTAATCCGCGGCCGCGCAGATACTCGTTAGGGACAAATGGCTCACCGCCGAGCTGGTCGGCCGCATCCCACACCCAGCGCGGATTGCGAATGAAGCCGCGGGCGAGCGCGACAAAATCGGCCTGCCCGGTGCCAATGATCTCTTCTGCCTGCGCCGGCTGCGTGATCGCACCGACGGAGAACGTCGTCATACCGGTGGCCTTCTTGATTGCTTCGGAGAACGNNCAAACGTCGACGAAATCGCACCCGCGCCGCTGCAATTCCTTGACGAAGGCGATCGACTGCTCCACCGCCCAACCACCGGGCACCCAGTCGCTGGCCGAGATACGCACTCCGAGCGGCTGTTCTTGCGGCCACGCCGCGCGCACCGCCTCGAAGAGTTCGAGCGGAAAGCGCATGCGGTTTTCCAACGAGCCACCGTATTCGTCGGTGCGATGGTTTGAGAGCGGCGAGAGAAATTCGTGTGCGAGATAGCCATGCGCGAAGTGCAATTCGATCACGTCAACGCCGAGGCGCTGCGCGCGCTTCGTCGCGGCGACGAAGTCACCACGAATCTTCTGCAATCCTTCGGCATCGAGTGCTTCGGGCGACGGCCAGTCGGAATATGGGATCTCTGACGGCGCTACGGTTTGATACGCGTGCTCGCCGCTCGCGGGACCGCCGCCGTTCCACGGCGGCACGGTCGAGCCTTTGCGTCCCGCATGGGCGAGTTGCACGCCGATCTTACTGCGCGCCCACGTGCGGATGAAGGCGACCACCCGCGCCATGGCGGCTTCGTTCGCATCCGAATACAGACCCAGATCCGCATCGGTGATTCGCCCTTCGGGGCTCACGTGCGTCGCCTCGAAAAAGACCAATCCCGGGCCGCAGAGCGCGAACTGGCCAAGATTGACGATATGCCAATCGTTGGCGTTACCGTCGGTCGAGGAATACTGGCACATCGGCGAGACCACAATGCGATTGGGCAGAGTGATATCGCAAAATTTAATAGGCGAGAAGAGATGGCTCATAACCCTTAGATTCGCAAACCGCCTGCCGCGCTCCAGGCCGCCGGCCAACACTCTGCCCGCATGCGGCTGCCGAACCCCGCGTACACTGCCCTCGGCGAATCGATCGCGCTCGAAAAATCATGTCAAGCCCCCAAACCCTCCCCAAGTGCGGCTAATTTGCACACATCATGCCCGATAAAAAGTTCTAAAAAGTGGCATAGTAGTTATGCTCAATCCGGTAGAATTAAATCAGGATGGAGACAAGGCCCAGCCCCAC
>PMUE01000243.1 GCA_003167055.1 Vulcanimicrobiota bacterium
ACACGCCGTCGACGACGTTGGTCAGGTTGGAAGGAAGCGAAATCGTCCCCGTGCGCCCGCGAAACCTCGCAGTCCCAAGCGTGTAGGTGCCGAGCGAAACGCCGAAGGCCTCGGACACTTGCGTAACGGTTCCCTCGAGGCGCACCGAGCGGCGCGCGGCGTCTCGCTCGACCACGGTGAGGCCGTATTGCGCGGCAAACGCATCGACACGTTCGAGATCGCCTTCACCGGCTCCGTACGCCGCCGCGAACTCTTCGCGTGTGAGATGGCCCGGCAACGGCGGACTCGCGTGTTTTGACCGCACGCGCAGCGTGACAACCACACGATCGTTCGGATCGGCAACCGCAACAAATTCGCCGGGCGGCCGTGTTCGCGTGCTGCCCGGGACGATCCAGCGGTCGTCCGTATCCATGCGAGGCTTCTACCCCTTTAGGCTCGATCTAATCGCGTGCTCAACCACGGAGTAACGAAGTATCTCCATAAAATCTTAATCAACGCGGCCGCCGGAATTCCCAGCAGCAAACCAGGAATTCCAAACAGCTCACCGCCGGCAAATACCGCGAACATTACGCCGATCGGCGACACGCCGACGGATTGCCCCATGATCTTCGGAACCAAGATGTTGTCACTGATGCGTGCGACCACAAACATAATGACCTGCACCCACAGGATCATCCATCCGCCTTGCGGCGCACAGAGCACGATGGCGATACCTTGCGCAATGAGCATGCCGATGACCGGTACGGCATAGGCAACTGCCGCGATGATCCCAAGAATCAGCGAAAACTTGAAACCAATGATGGCGGTGAGGACGGTAACCGCAATGCCGGTAATCGCGCTCACGAGCACCTGACCCGAGATGAAGGCGCCGAAGGTTTCGGTAATCTCGGTCGCCAGCTTGCGCGCGGTGGCCCGGCGGCGTAGCGGAAAGAGCGAAGTAAAGGCCGCGACGATCTGGTCGTCGTTGAGCAGGAAGAAGAACGAGAGCACGATCGAGGAGAACGCAACGAAGAACGCGGTTGCCGTGCCGATCAGAATCGCACCGAGTGAGGTCAGCGATCCGGTCACGAGCGCGTTTAGGCGTTCGCTGCCGAGCTGACCGATGTCAAAGGCATTTTGCGGTAGATATAGTCCCGGCACGCGATCTTGCAGCCAGGCCTGCGCATAGTGTGACCAGACTTCGATTGAGGTCACGTATGACGGCGCGTTGATGACGAGCGATTGCAGTTGCGCGACCGTCAGCGGAACGATCACCAGCAACGCGACAACAATGAGGAGCGAGAGCGCCACAAAGACGATCGTGATCGCGAGCGCCTTCGGAACACCGCGGCGGACCAGCGCGCGCGTCACGGGCTGCACCCCGAACGCGATAAAGGCGGCAATCAAAAAGATCGAAATCGTGCGTGGGATGTGCTCGGCAAAGATGTACAGCACCACGACGATCGCAATGCCGAGAAGCACGAAGAGGGACCGGCGCCAACCGAGCGGGCTTATAGCGTTTTGCACAGCAGCCGCCGTTCGGTGCGATAACCCGCGCGCTCGTAGAGCGCTCGGGCCGCGGCGTTTTCCTCGGTGACCATCAACGCCATGTACGGCGCGCCACGCTTGCGAGCCTCATGCTCCGCCCGTTCCAGCAGTGCCGAACCGATCCCCGCCCCGCGTGATTCGCGATCGACCGCCATGTACACGACGAATGCTTGGTCGTCGCCCGTAACCTCGTCGGGCAGCGAGTCCAAGGTCAACATAAAACCGCGCGGAACGCCGTCCACTTCGGCGATGAGCGCAAGGTGGTCGCGCTGGTCCACGATGGCGAGCAGACGGTCGAAGTTCGCGAGCACGGCCGCCGGATCGGCATGACGTAGCGAAGAGACGCTGTCCATGGCCGTGCGTTTGCCGAGGTTTTCGATAAATGCGCGATCGCCCGCCGACGCCGCGCGGATGCGCAGATTCAATTCCGGCGCGAGCCGGGGTCCTCGATCGGCGCACCGGCTTTACATTGCGGACAGTCGCCCGGATCGTGCGACTCGAGCGGCATGTTGAGCAGTGCATGTGTCGGCACGCCAAAGTCGGCATTTCCCCGCTGCACGATGACACCCACCCCGGCGACCTGCGCGCCATGTTTGCGCACGACGTCGATGACCTCGCGCACCGAAAGGCCGGTCGTCACGACGTCTTCGACGACGAGCGCGCGATCCTGCGGCGTCAAGCTGAAGCTTCGGCGCAGCGTCGCAGCACCGTTCTCCTTCTCCACAAAGATCGCATCGGTCCCAAGCTGACGCGCAACTTCGTAGCCGAGCACAATGCCGCCGACCGCGGCGCTGACCACGATCGTTGGCTTGACGGCGCGGAAGGCACCGGCGATGTCTTTGGCTACGGCTTCGACGAGCCGGGGACTTTCGAGAACACGAAACTTCTGAATGAAGGCATCGCTGTGCCGTCCGGAACTCAAGCGAAAGTGTCCGCGTAAGAGCGCGCCGCGATCGCGCAGCGCCTGCTCGAGATTGATGTTAGACAAGTGCGCGCATGTCGTCGAGCACGGCACGTGCGGCCACCGCGGGATTAGCCGCTTGCGTGATCGGACGCCCGACGACGAGATAATCGGCTCCGGCGGCGACCGCTTGTGCGGGCGTCATCACCCGCTTCTGATCGCCGTGCGCCTCGCCCGGCGGCCGAATGCCCGGCGTGAGCGTAAGAAAGTCGTAGCCGAAGAAGCCCTTGAGATCGGCGACTTCGTGCGCGCTGCACACCACGCCCGAACATCCGGCGTCACGGGCGAGCGCCGCCAGACGCGTCGCATTTTCTCCGGGACCGCCCTGTAAACCGAGCTCGCCCAGATCTTCAGCGCCGTGGCTGGTCAGGATCGTCACCGCAAAGACGTGCGGCACCGTGATGCCGAGCTCCGTTGCGCGGGCTTCCGCCGACTCGACCGCCGCGCGCATCATCTCGAGCCCGCCCAGCGCGTGAACGTTGACGATGTGCACGCCGGGGCGAACGAGATGGGTCATCGCGGCTCCGACGGTGCGCGGGATATCGTGCAGTTTGGCGTCGACGAAAACGCGAACGTCTCGCGCCTGGCAATAGGAGAAGATTCGCTCCGGATACCCGTAGAGCGACTCGATGCCGATCTTGAAGATGACGTCGAGCTCATAGAGCTGATCGATCAACCGTTCTGCGTCGTCTGCGGACGGCACGTCGAGCGCGACGATCAGTTGAGCCATATGCCTAACCTTCGTCTCCTTCGTATTGATAGGGATTCGAGAATCCCACGTTTGCCTTTCCAACTATCTTAGCCAGCGATCCAAGGTTTCGCAACCGCAGATACTGCGCGAGCTCTTCGATGATCCGCAGCGGAATCTGCGGATCGGTGAAATTCGCCGTGCCGATCGAGATCGCGCTCGCGCCGGCAAGGAAAAATTCGAGCGCATCGCTGGTCGTCTCGATCCCGCCCTGTCCAACGATCGGAATCGTCACCGCGCGTGCTACTTCATAGACCGCAAGGACCGCGATCGGTCGAATTGCGGGTCCGGACAGACCGCCGGTGACGTTGCCCAATCGCGGCTGCCAACGATCGACGTCGATCGCCATTCCGCGCACGGTGTTGATCACGGCAAGTGCATCGGCACCGGCCGCCTCGGCCTCGCGCGCGATCGACGCGATGTCGGTCACGTTGGGTGAAAGCTTGACGATGAGCGTTTTGTCGGTCGTCGCGCGCACCGCGCGCACCACCTTCGCCGTCAACTTCGGATCGCACGCAAACGTCTCGCCTTCACTGGCGACGTTGGGGCACGAGACGTTCACTTCGAGCGCGTCGATCTCGTCGCGCGTCGCCAGCCGTTCGCTCACGTACGCATAATCGTCGACGCTAAAGCCCGCAACACTACCGACGATCGCACATGGGCGACTCGCGAATTTCGCGACCTCTTGCTCGAGGTACCAATCGATGCCCGGATTCTGCAGACCGATGGCGTTGAGCATCCCGGCCGGCGTATGAACGAGGCGCGGCGTCGGGTTTCCCAATCTCGGCAATCGCGTGACGCTTTTGAGCACGACTGCACCGATACGCGCAAGATCGACGAACGAAGCAAACTCCTCGCCGCTGCCGTAACAGCCGCTGCCCATGAAGGTCGGGTACGGAAGCTCGAGCTTCCCGATCTTCACACCGAGATCGACGCCGCGGAGATCTACCATCGCAGCTCGTGCGCCCAGAATACGGGGCCTTCCTTACACACGCGCGCATACACGACGTCGCTGCCGTTGCGCTGCGCGGGCGGAAAACTTGGAGCTTGCTTGGAGGTGCGTACGAGCGGCACGACACAGCCCCAACATCCGCCGACGCCGCAAGCGAATGTTTCTTCAAGCGAGAGCTGCGCCGCGATGTTGCGTTCTTCGGCAATACGAGCGACGACGCGCAACATCGGTGTCGGTCCACACGCCAGAATCATGTCGGGAAGATCGTTCGTTTGCGAAAGCAAATCCGTAATATAGCCCGCATGGCCCATGCTGCCGTCATCGGTTGCGGCGTGTAGTTCGCAACCCTCGCTTGTAAAGCGGTCGTGATCGACCAACAATGCGTTGGTGCGAGCGCCGTAGTAGAGGCGCACGCGCGCGCCGGCACGCGTCAGCGCTTGAGCCGGAAGCAGTACGGATGCGATGCCGACGCCGCCGGCAACGATCGCCACGTTGCGAACGTTGTCGAGTGTAAAGCCATTGCCAAGGGGCCCTGTGAGTTCGATGTGATCGCCGGCTCGGAGCGCCGCAAGCTCTGCTGTCCGCTTTCCGACGACGAAAAACATGACGCTTGCACGGTTGCCGCTTGCCTCGTAGATCCCGAGCGCGGTCGCTGCAAGCTCACCACTTGGCGGAATAGCCATGACAAATTGCCCAGGACGCGTCACGCGAACAAGCGCCGGCGCGTCAAATCCTAACACAACCACACCCGGAGCGAGCTCTTGCCGATCGAGCACCAGTGCGTGATGGATAGCTGCGGATGTCGCAATCGTGGCCATATGCGTGGATGCGTTTTCGCCAAATTTTAAAAAAAGTCCGTGCCAAACACTGAACCGCGCGCATTCATTGGCCGTTATATGGTATAGAGAGTGAAAGCTCGGAAAGGAGGGTCCGCAGATGGCAGGTCTTATGGTCTTCAAGTCGCTCGCTGACGCACTACGCGCCGGTTACCAGGTCTACGATCGTACTGCGGACGGGTATCTCGTTCGAACGAGAACGGCTGCAGGATGGGCCATAGCGTTGGTGTCCTGCAAGTAAACCCGCCCTCCTACTTTCTTACAAAGCCTCCAGTAATAAACAGAAACGCCGGTCCAAGCGAGCCGGCGTTTCTGTTTTTTGCGTCTTTTTACGTGCGGTTTACGAGCGCTGATCGGGCGGGGGCACCGGGCGCTCGATCTCCGGAGTCGACCCGGGCCGCCAAGCGTAGGGTCCGCTCGGCGCCTGCGGCGGCGGATTCATCCCGCCGTTGGGCGGCGGCACGAAGGTCGAGTGCTGGGAGTAGGGCCCGGGATTGAAGCCGGGGATCCGCGCACCGTTGAGCCAGGCGTTAACCACTTGGGCGATCCCGACGAACATCGGGATCAGACCGCCGAGCAGCCAGGGACCGGCGAAGCCGATTCCACTGAGCGGGCCGATCGAGCCGAGACCGATGAAGAGCGCGAGGCCGATGAAGGCCAGCGTGATGCCCTTACGCATCTGCCGCTGCGCGTAATAGTAATCGTCGTAGGCGGGGTAGCCCTTAGCCGCAACGTTGGGTGGCGGCATCGCGCCGGGCTGCCAGGTCGGCGGCGGCATATTGCGCGGTATCGGACCCGCTGGGGGAACCATCCCGCGGCGAATCATCTCCATCCGCTCGTTGTGCTGCAGGACCCGTGTGACAATCCACGCCGCAACCGGTGCTCCGAAGATCACCATGACCGCGATGGCTGCAAAAAAATCGTGATCCATTATTAGATTGCTCCTACAGGCGGGGTCCCCAACCCTCGAAGGTGGGCCGTAGAGCTTGGGCGGAGTCTGTACCGCTTGCGGGAATCGTCGGCCGCGAGCCGTGGGGGAGTGTCTTGTTCAGCGTCGTCGTCAGGACCATGGTGGGGTTGGACCTCCGTAATTCGTCCTGCCACAGATACGGCCCGGCGCCCATGGTGTTTCAGCCACCTGCCCGAAACATCGTCGCATGCCCGAACGTAGGAAAGACGTGGCTGCAGCAGTTGCGGAGGCGCGCCGGATAGATACGACGGTACGCCCCGGCCCCGAAGACGGCGAGCTGGTGGCGATGACGCTCGGAGGACGCTCCGAGGCTTTTGCGACGCTCGTCGAGCGCTACGACCGGGCGGTGTATCATCTCGCCTACCGCACGTTGCGCGACGTCGAAGAGGCGCGCGACGTTTCACAAGAGGCTTTTTTCAAAGCCTATCGCTCGCTGCGCACGTTTAAGCCGGGCGCGAAATTCTCGACCTGGATCTTCGCAATCACCTATCACGCGTGTTGTGACCGCCTCAACCGGCGCAAGCGTTATAGTAATGAGGAATTGCCCGAACGGGCCGATACGGGACCGGGACCAGAATCGCAGGCAATCGCCCTCGATCAAGCCCGGCGCCTGCACGACGCAATCGATGCACTCCCTGAAAAATACCGCGCGGTCATTACGCTTTACCATCTTCAAGGCAAACAGTACGAAGAAATCGCCGTGGTACTGGGATTGCCGATGGGTACGGTGAAGACACATTTATTCCGAGCCAAGGAACAGCTACGCAAGCTCTTGGGCGCGGAGGAGGCAGCCGAATGAACTTTGACAACGACGACGCACTGGACCGGGCACTCTTTGCTCTTCCGCTCGAAGAGCCGCCGGCCGATTTGCGCGCCTCGATTTTGACGGCTACCATCTACCGTCCGGCGCCGGTCTTCTCGTTCCGCGAACTCGTTGCGCTCGCCGCGGTCTGCGCCGTGGTCGTGTGGCTCGTCGCTGCCGTGGTTCTGGGCGGCGGTTCGCTCTTCGTGCATTCGCTACAAGCCCTTGGCGCAGCGACATTGCGGGGGCTCAGCAATACGTCGCTCGTGCTGTGGGCGGCCGCCGGTGGGGCCACCGCAATTTGGCTATCGATTTTCACCGGATTCCAACCGCGTACAGAGGGCAAGGCGGCGCGTCGTCGCTAACCCTGCTCACATGAGTGAGCCGGAAAAGCACTTCAAGGTGTTGGTCGTCGAGGACGACGGCGCGATCAGCCGCGTACTGCAACTCGAACTCGAGCACGAAGGCTATGAGGTTGAGAGCGCGCGCGATGGACTCGAAGGTTTGGAGAAAGCGCTCAAGGAGCCCGATCTCGTCATTCTGGATCTGATGCTGCCGCGCATGGACGGCCTGGAAGTGTGCCGCCGCATACGCGCCAAAAGCAGAGTACCGATCATCATGCTCACCGCGAAGGACCGCGTGCCCGACCGCGTGAGCGGTCTCGACCTCGGCGCCGATGACTACCTGACCAAACCGTTTGCCACCGAGGAACTCCTCGCACGCGTGCGCGCGCGGCTGCGCGAACGCGCCCCGCAAAGCAATGTCATTCGTTTCCGCGATGTGGTGATGGATCGTGACCGTCACGAGGTCACCCGCAACGACCGGCCGATCACCCTGACCGCAAAAGAATACGCGCTCCTCGAGTACCTGCTGCTGCACCGGAACAAAGTGCACACCCGCGACGAGCTGTTCAATGGCGTGTGGGGCAGCGATTTTCTTGGAGACTCCAATCTCATCGACGTCTACATCCGCTACCTGCGCGGTAAGATCGACGAAGGGTTCGACGAGAAAATGATCACGACCGTACGCGGCGTCGGTTACACTATTCGCGATTGAGACTTTCGCTTCGGTGGCGGATAGCCGCCGCATACGCGATTCTGCTCGTCGCCGCACTGGCCGCGACCAGCGGCGTCATCGTCTGGCGCTTTCAGGCGATCCTCTTCGACGAAGCGCGCTCGCGCGTCGACGAAACGATGAACGAGATCGTGAGCGCCGTTCAACCGGTCAATCCATTTCCCGGAAGCGTCGTCGATGAGTCGTTGCTGCAAATCATCAACAGCAATAATTTGGCGGCGTGGCAAGGGCCGACGACCTTCATTCAGGTCGATACGACGCGCGGCTATCCGATCGCGCGCTCGCCGAACCTCGGATCGATCAGCATTCCCCCCAACACGTCGCTCACGTCGAAGCATCCGCGCGCCTTTCGGCAGATCACCGTCGGCACGACCCCGTTCCTGATCGAAGACCGGCTGCTGCGCAGCGGTTCGTTCTCGGTCGTGGTCCACGTCGCCGAATCGCTGAACGAACTCAATCGCACCTTCGCGCAAACCAGTCGCACCATTCTGCTGATCTTGGCGGTCGCGACGATTCTCGTCGTGGCGCTTTCCATACTGCTCGCGTCACAGGCGATCGGGCCGATTACGCGCCTGTCGCGCGCCATGCACGAGATCGGCTCCGAACGGCTTGACCGGCGATTACCGGGTGCGCAACGTCACGACGAGATCGGGGAACTGACGCGCAGCTTCAACGATCTGCTCGCGCGCTTGCAAGAAGCCTTTGCGCGCGAACGGCAGTTCATCTCCGACGCGTCACACGAACTCAAGACGCCGCTGACCTCGATCAACGCCAATGCGCAGATGCTCCTGCGCTGGGGTGACCGTGACGATACCATCCGCCGCGAGAGCCTGGAAACGATTCGACACGAGAGCGCTGCGCTCGCCGAAATGGTCAACGGCATGCTCATGCTCGCGAAAGCCGACCGTGGTGACGCGATTCCAAAGGAGCCGGTTTCGCTCTCGCTCGTCGCGCAAGAAGCGCTGCGCAACGCTGCGCCGCGCGCGGCCGAAAAGCACCTGTACCTCGAACTCGACGCACCGTCACCGTCGCCATTGGTCGAGGGCGATCCGCATTTACTGCGTCAGCTGGTTAGCAATCTCGTCGATAACGCGCTCAAATTCACCGAGGAGGGCGGCGTCACGATACGGATCGGCGAGAGCCTCCACGACGCCTGGATCAATGTCATCGATACCGGCCCCGGCGTTCCTGAGGGCGAACTCGCACACGTCTTCGAGCGCTTTTACCGCGCGGACAAAGCGCGTTCACGCGAGGTTCCTGGAACGGGGCTGGGTCTAGCCATTGTGCGATCCATCGCCCGCGTGCACGGCGGCGACATCGTGGCACAACGCACGCCGTTGGGCGGCGCATCATTTCTGGTGCGGTTTCCGAAGATTGAACAGACGCTCACCCCGTCTTCATGATGGAGGTACCGGTGAGCGCCTATCATCGGATGTGATGGCGACCACTTGGCGGCGGGGGCTCGCGGGGCTTCTGTCCGTTTTTGCGTTTCTCGTCGGCACGGGCCTCCGCGCTCATGCTGCGACGACGCTCATCCCAACGACGCCTGCGCCTTTTGTCGTGGTCCAGATCGACAGCGGTTCGGTGAACATCCGCACTTGGGACCGTCCGGCGATCGATCTCGAAGCCGATCCGACGATTACCTACAACCACGCCCCGCCGCGCCAAGTCGCCGCGCGCATTCCACAACAGATCCCACTTTGGTCGCAAACGCTCAAAACGCCGCAAGGGCAGCAGCTCGATCTTGCGCCCGAGCTTTTTCCCCTGCCGCCGTTTGCACCGGGCGAGCACGACGCGGTCATTATTCGCGGTCAAGGCGACGTGACGCTCACCGTGCCGGCGCAGTCACCGCTGCTTTTGATCAACGTGCGCGTGGGATCGGTGACGCTCTCGGGTTATAACGGCTCAGCCTTCGTTGCACATGTCGTCGCCGGTGAAGTGCACATGGACAACGTCTCGACGACCGCCGCAGTCCAGGTAAACAACGGGCCGGTGTTCATCTCGAACTCGACCTTCGAGCGGCTGCGGCTGCGCACCGGACGCGGAACCATCTTCATGAGCGCGTGTCGCGCGCGCCAGATTCAAGTCACAAGTCTCACCGGTTCCATCATTTTCGACAACGGCGTCTTCGAGCCGGGGCTCGCGCACTTCGAGAGCGATCGCGGCAACGTCGTCATCGGCGCGGCGAGCGGCATGCAAATCGAAGCCCATTCCAGCAGCGGCCGCATTCTGTACGATATCGGTAGCGATGGCTCCGTCAATCGCAGCGCGCAAGACGCGCAAGCGACGCTGATGGGCGGTGGACCTGTCGTCACTGCGTCAAGTGTGAACGGCGCCGTGATCTTCTTTCACGGCACACTGCACGACTATCCACAGTTCGAGCGTCTGCTGACGCCAAAGACGCGCGCCGCGTTTCCGGGCCAACCGCCGCAGATGCAACGGCAACCGCTGCGCCGCGTAAAGCCCCGAAGTTAGGACTCTCCAAAATGTTCGCGCAAAAATAGCTGCGCGAGTTTGGTTTCACCCGGAGCGTTTGCGCCCTTGCCATCGCGGCGGTATCTCAAGAATGCTTCGTGCAAGGCGAACGGCTCGGTAAATCCCAGACGTTGGCGCAAGTTCGCTATGGTCTCGCCAAGCTCGAGCAATGCGGTCGCGTTCTCCGAAACGTACCCCGTGTGCTCGTTAACGCCGAAGAGCCCCCAGCCATCCGCGGCGTGAGATCGTAGTGCGGCGTGAAGTCGCTCCCGGTAAGAGGCTTCCGCGATTTCTAAGTCTTTTTCGAATCCCTCTCGACGCCCAGCGTTCATTGGGGTCATAGCAAGTACTTCCGCATCATCGCCATGTCGAGTTTAAACGTGTGCTGCGGAAGTACCGCCTCGACACCGTAGCCGCAAGCTTCGAAAAAACGCTGCGCGCTGCGCTCGTGCGGCACCATCACCGTCATCTTGTGGCAGTTGTAGTAGTTCGCGACCTCGGCCATTTCGGCTAGGATCGCGCGCCCGATTCCGCTACGGCGACGTTCGGGCGCAACGATGAGGCGCTCGACCTGCCCGAGTGACGCGGCGACGTATAAGGAGCCGGCGGCGACAGTTTCCTCGCCGTCAACGGCGGCGAAGCCGTAGGCCTGCTCGTGCCACACGACTGGGAACTCGTAGAACGCTCGCAGCGCCTCGCGTTCGTGGTCGCGAAAGAAATCGACGAGCGCGTGCGTTTGCACGCGCACGATCTCAACCGGCAACCGCGGCGACTTCCGTTTCTAAATCGACTTCGAGGCCGTCACGCGCGGCGATCGCGCGGATACCCAGATCGTCTTCCAGCGCTTGCGCGAGCTTGCCCGGATCGGCTTCGAGCATCTTCGTGCCGAAGTGCTGGAAAATCGCGACGCGAGGCGAGACTTCTTCTACGACGCGGCGCGCGTCGTCCCAGGTGAGGTGATCGACGTTCATCGCGTCGGCCAAGCGCAACACGTTGATGACGAGCACGTCCGGTTTGTGGGCCGCGTAGTCGGCGGCGAGTCCGGAGAAGTAGCGCCCGCACGGCAAGTACGAGAAGCGCAGGCCCTGGTGACGGAAATGCATGCCGTACGTTTCGACCGCGTGATGATGCGCGATCGACGTGTACATCTCGACGTCGCCGATAACATACGGGCCGCTGCCGGCTTCGAGCACGTCGACACGTTCGACGAAACGTTGCGCGTACGGCAGCACCGTCGGCTCGCCTTCCAGCGCATCCTTCGGTGCGAGCAGGATCCCGCGCCGCCGAAAGCCGCCCGAGGTCATCGCTTCGATCATGGCGGTTGAGTCGGCGGCGTGATCGAGATGTTTGTGCGAGAGCGCGATCGCCGAGAGCTCGCGCGGATTGCACGGCGGTACGTGCGAGAGCGCGCGCACCAGCGCTCCGGGGCCGGGATCCACGTGGATCTGCGTTTCACCTAGGCGTAACCACATGCCGCCGGACGCGCGAAACTGGCGCGCGACGACGAATCGCGCGCCGCCGCTGCCGAGAAAGAGTACGCTCGACGACACCCTTAGGCGATTATAGGTAGTTGCTCGAAATTCCCGGAGAGGATCTTTGTGGAGGGACGGCCGAGCCAGCGCTGCAGGATGGTGGCGTAGACGCTGCGGAAGTCGGTCGTGAAGCGTACGTTGCCCATGTTGGTATTGCTCAGGTCGGGCGTGGCACCGTAGAGGCCGCCTTTGACGCCGCCGCCGATGGCAAAGAGCGGCGAGGCTTCGCCGTGGTCGGTGCCGCGACTGCCGTTCTCGGCGATGCGGCGCCCGAACTCGCTGAACGTCAGCGTTAATACCTTCTTGTCATTGCCGTGCGAGGCGAGATCGTTGTAGAACGCGCTGATCGCCTCCGAAAATTCGCCGAGCAAACGATCTTGNNGCGTCGGTCTTGTAGCCGGCGACGAGTTTGGGGAGTTCTTCCGAGCCACGCTGCGCGTGATCTTCGATCTCGGCGACATGGCCGAGATAGGGCGAGGCGAACGGGAATTGGTTGTCGGTGACCAGCTCGCTGTAGGTGCGCTTGGAGACCGCGTTGCGGTCGCTGACGAGCCCATACCCGGCGAGGCTTGCGATCGAGGGCACGTCGACCTGATTCGAAACGAGCACTTCAGGCAGCACTTGCGCCACGGCAACGCCGTTGAAGAGATTATCTTTCGGCAACTTGGCTTCGTCGAGGTAACGGCCGAGCCATCCGGTGTGCTCGTAACGATCCGGCGCGGCGGTCTGCCAGATCTCGGTCGAGCGGAAGTGCGAGTGATCGGGATCCGGATAGCCGACGCTTTGCACGACGGCAACGTCGCCCTTGTCGTACATTGCCTTGAGCGCGCGCATCTGCGGATTGAAGCCGAGGTTGGCATCGATGGCCAGCACGTCATTTTGCGGAACAGCGAGGGTCGGGCGCATCTGATAGTAGAGCGGATTGCCGTGCGGCACGATGCAATTGAGCCCGTCGTTCCCGCCTTGCAAATTGATCAGCAGCAGTACGCGTTCGTCCCCGCCGGGAAGTCCTGGGAGCGGCGTATCGGCGAGCGCCCGCGCGAGCACGTGATCCATATTCGCGACGACCGTGAGGCCGGAGAGCGCACCTAGTAGAAAGCGCCCGCGTTTTAACGTTGACATCATTATCCTAACTGATAGGCCGGCATCGCCATCGTGAGGTACGCGGCGCCGCGCACGCGCTCGTCGTAGTTTTCTACCGAGAGCGTGCCGAGCGCGGAGGTTCCCGAGCCGTCGAGATAGGCGACGAGTTGAGTGTAGGCTTGGCCCGGGGCATCGCCTTGCAGAATCGTGGCGACCATTTCTTTCGAAGCGCGGTTGGCATCCATCGGTACCTTCGACATCCAACCGCTCTGCATCATATCCGGCGTGTTGACCATCTTGGCGATGAAGTTTTCGCGCGCGATTAACATCTGCGAGGTCAGCCAGTTTGCACCGCCCGGCCAGCCGGCCACGTTGGGCGGATAGAAAAGCACTTGGCCCATCCCGCGCAGCGCCGCGGGGGTACCGTCGATGATTTTATCGAGTCCGAGCTGTTTGTGTGCGCCGACAACGAATTCGACCGGGCTCTTGACCAGCGCTCGATAGGCGCGCGGCGAGTAAAAGACGTTGCTGCGCAAGAGCATCGACATCGTGGGGGCAAGCTCGAACTTGTTGCGCGAAATGACGTTGGCGAATGCGTCGACCAGTTCGGGCTCGGGATCATCGTAGACAAATGCACTAAGCAGCGTCGTCGCCCAGAACGTCTCGGCCGCGCGCTGTTGATAGATGACATTGACGATGTCGCTGCCGTCGAAGTTGCCGGTGCGGCTCAGAAACGTCTTCGTGCCGTCGTCATGTGTCCGTGCGTTGAACGTGAACTGACCGGTCTGCCGATCGATCGTCCAGCCGGTAAAAGCCCGCGCGGACTGGCGAATGTCTTCCTCGGTGTAGTTGCCGATGCCCAGCGTGAACAGCTCCATCAACTCGCGCGCATAGTTTTCGTTCGGATGCGACTTGTTGTTCTCGGCATTATCCAGATACAGCAGCATCGCCG
>PMUE01000118.1 GCA_003167055.1 Vulcanimicrobiota bacterium
TAGGGAGGCACCATGTCCGCTCGCGCGCAGACGCTCCTCATCGCTCTATCTCTTGGTGCGATAGCAAGCGCGATTGCGCTGGTGCTCCTGCTCGTCAAGAAAGACGAGATTCCGCTCTTCCATCGCGTCACCGACCTTCAGTCGCACTACGCGGCGCTCAATGCGTCGACCCAGCTCGGTTTCGGCACGCCGTGGTATGACAGTACCGACAGCAAGACCGACAAGATCGTCATCATCCCGATCGACGAAGTCACTTTCGGCAGCAATGTGCCGGAGCTCCATCAGTACCCGCTGCCGCGGCACATCTACGGCACGATGCTCAAACATCTCGCCGCGGCCGGCGCGAAAGCGGTCGCGGTCGATATCGATTTCATCGAGCCCGCACCNNGCTACCGTACGCCAAAGGCATCGGCTACTCATCAGTCGACTTCCCCGGCAACACGCTGATCGGCCAGCGTATGGCGATTCACACCGGGTCGAGCGGTCAATACAACAACCGCACCTTCTACGCGCTTGCCGCGGCGGTGGTCCAAGAGTATACCGGCAAGAGCGTAGACCTCGCGTCGCTGCCGACGGATGAAGACGGGCGCTTTCTCCTGGTCGTGCCGCGCTACTCGCTCAAGCAGGTCACGACCGATCACGGGCAACAGGTCGAAGAGCACACGCAGGATTTCGTCGACAATCAGCTCTCGTTCTCGGACGCTTACTCGGAGTCGATTCCCGACTTGAAATCAGCGGTCAACGGCGCGCTGGTCTACATCGGTAACACCGCGCAAGCCCAAGGCGACTTCGTGCATACCGCGCGCAGCGCCGAATTCCCCGGCCTGTTCGCCAACGCGCGTCTGGCCGACCAGCTGATGCGCCACATCTACATCACCGAGGCGCCGCTCTGGTTCGAGATCGCCCTGATCGTGATCTTACCGCTGCTCATCGCGCTGGCGTTCAACTTCATGAAGACGACGTATGCGATCGTCATCTCGCTCGCCTCGACCGTCGTCTATGCGTATGTCAACGAGGCGCTCTTCGTCACGCGGCTCTATTGGCTGGATCTCGTTCACGTGGTAATCGCGATGGTCGCGGCGACGCTCTTCGTCGGGCTCTATCGCGTGCTCTACGAGGCCGCGCAGCGCCGCATGGTCACCAATCTGTTCGGTATGCACGTCAGCCCGGCGATCATCAGCGACATCCTCTCCCACGAAGACCCGCGTAACGCGCTCGCCCTCAAAGGGAAGAAAGTCAAGGCCACGATCTTCTACAGCGACATTCGCGGCTTCACCGCGATGTCGGAAAACATGACGCCCGAAGAAATTTACAACCAGCTCAACGAGTACTTCGAAGAGATGTGCGCCATCATCTTTCAGTACGGCGGCTACGTCGACAAGTTCATCGGCGACTGCGTCATGGCGGTGTTCTCGGCCCCTTATCAAACCCCCGACGACGCGAAGAATGCGGTTCTTGCCGCTGTGGCACAGCAGAAAAAAATTCTCGAGCTCGCCGAAAAATGGAAGGCCATGGGCAAGCGCGAGTTCACCGTCGGGATGGGCGTCAACACCGGCGACGTCGTCATGGGCAACCTCGGCGCGAGCTCGCGCATGAACTACACCGTCATCGGCGACAACGTCAATTTGGCCGCGCGCCTCTACAACGTCGCCAAGGCCGGCGAGATCATCATCAGCGACTACACCTACCAAGAAGTCAAAGACTTTGTCGTCGCCGACGAGCTCGAGCCGGTCACGGTCAAAGGCAAGAAAGACCCGATCCGCATCTACAACATCCGCGACGTCAAAGAAGCGCAAGCAGCTGCGACCAATCCGGCGGTAACGGTACAGCCCGCTCCCGCCTAGTCACCTTACTCGTCAGCGCCGCTCCACACCGGTGGACGACGATCGCGCCATGGCGCGGCGCGTTCGAGTTGACCAGCCAGCCGGAACAAGGTTGCTTCATCGTTCGTGCGGCCGGCGAACTGCACTCCGACCGGGAGCCCGTCGGCACTCCAATAGAGCGGCACCGACATTGCCGGTGCACCGGTAAGATTGAAGATCGGCGTGTAGGGCAACCAGTCGAACATCGGCGCGGAGATATCGCGCGCTGCTTTGCGAATGAGCGCCGGCATACGCAGACGCGCGAGAATTTCGCACTGCACGATCTCGCCGCGAGTGAGCGCGAGCTCACCGATCCGCACCGGCGGCGCCGCGAGCGTCGGCGTGAGGATCATGTCGTACCGTTCCATAAACGCATCGAACGCGGCCTGCAGTTTGCGTTGCGTAACCACGGCGCCGGTGAGTTCGTCGAGCGCAAGCACTTGCGCGATGGTCAGCATCGCGAGCGTCGCCGGCTCGATCTCGCCGCGCCGCAGACGGCGCTCCGGCGTCGGATTGCCCGAGCCCAGGTGCCAGCCGATGTTGCTTGCAAAAATCAGCAGCAGCGCGTAGCTCACCGCCGCATAGTCAATGCCGTCCGGCTCGGCGTCGACGACGGTGTGACCGAGCGATGCGCAAAGCGCAACGGCATGATCGAGCGCGGCGCGCGATTCCGCCGAAACGCCGTGCCCAAGGCCGGGGCCGCGCATCACCGCGATCCGCAGCGGCGCGGGATCACGCTCGGTCTCGCCGAGAAAGCGGGGACCGTCGTCGCTGCGTACGACGTCGAGAAACGCCGCACTGTCGCGCACGCTGCGCGAAAGCGCATGATCGACGTTGGCCGACCCGATGACACCGCCTACCGTCGGCGCGCGTCCGCGACTCGGCTTGAGGCCAAAGAGTCCGGTGCAACTCGCCGGAATACGAATCGATCCGCCCATGTCGTTGCCGTGCGCAAGCGGCACGACGCCGGCCGCGCACAGCGCCGCACTGCCGCCGCTCGAGCCGCCCGGCGTACGGTCGAGATTCCAGGGATTGCGCGTGCCGCGCGGCTGCGACGCGGCGAATTCGGTCGTCACCGTCTTGCCGATGATGACGGCGCCTNNCGAGATCCCACGGATTGCGCGTCGCTCCAAACAACGCGCTCTCGGTGTACGGCAGCAACCCAAACTCGGGGGGCGTCGTTTTGCCGAAGATGATCGCACCCGCGCGCTTGACGCGGACAAAGAATTCGTGATCTGCCGCGGGGACGTATGAGGCGAAATACCGGCTCCCCATCGTCATCGGCAGGCCCGCGAGTTCCGGCCCAAGATCCTTGACCAGCAGCGGTACGCCGGCGAACGGGCCGTCCACTGACGAACGCGCCGCCGCGCGCGCCGCGTCATAGCCCCGCGCGGTCAGCGCATTGAGGCGCGGGTTGATGCGTTCGGCCCGGGCGATCGCCTCATCGAGCACTTCGGCGGCCGTCACCTCACGCTGGCGCACGGCGCGAGCGATCTCGAGCGCGTCGCTACCATCGTAAAAATCGCGCAAACTCATGCGTCGCTTTTGCAATCCTGTAACCGCGTTCCCTGCCCGCTCACTAAGCCAAGCGCGCTCGACGGCCGAGCACTATAGAGATATGGCTGATCAACACGGAAGCGCGCTCGCCTCACTCGAGGCCCCGACCATGGTGCGAGCCGGCGACAACCCGCCGGTGATGGCGATCGTCGAACACGCAAGTCACAGTGAGTGCCGTCTGCGCTCGGTGACCGCGTTTG
>PMUE01000039.1 GCA_003167055.1 Vulcanimicrobiota bacterium
TGGGCGAGACTGATCTCTCCCGGCTTGGCCAACGGTCCACCGCCGACGAGTGCCGTTTGGCTGATCGTGTGATGCGGAAACCGGAAAGGTCGCACGCTCACGACGCCGGCGTGATTGGAAAGTAGCCCGGCAACGCTGTAGATCTTGGTGACCTCGAGCGCTTCGCGCAGCGTCATCGGCGGAAGAATTGACGGGAGCCGTCGCGCGAGCATCGTTTTGCCGCACCCGGGTGGTCCGACGAAGAGCAAATTGTGTCCACCGGCGGCGGCGATCTCGAGCGCGCGTTTGGCGGCGAGCTGCCCGCGGACATCGGCGAGATCGCCGTGCGCGAGCGCATCCGCCGCATTGAGTGAGGGCGCTTGTGTGTCGCGGCGCCATGGGCCGCCGTTCCCGAGAATCACCGCGACCGCGTTTTGCAACGAGTCGACTGTGTAGAGCTCGATGCCGTCGACGAGCGCAGCTTCGTCCGCGTTGCGCTGCGGAACGATCAATTTGCAAAAACCCGCGTTCCGCGCGCCGATAACCATCGGCAGAATGCCGTTGACCGGACGCAGCGTTCCGTCGAGCGCGAGCTCACCCAGCGCAATAAAACCTTGCAACGCGAGACGATCGATCTGCTCGTCGATGGCCAGGAGCGCGAGCGCGATGGCCAGGTCGAAGGCGGGGCCGCCTTTGCGAACGTCGGCGGGCGAAAGATTCACCAGAACGCGACCGGGCGGATAGGCGAATCCTGAATTGAAGATTGCGGCACGCACGCGTCCGCTGGCGTCAGCGAGCGCGCGGTCGGGCAGGCCGATGATGGTGAAGGCGGGCGATCCGGGTGAGGTGTCGGCCTCGACGCGCACGACGTAGCCTTCGATGCCGAGCATGCCGGCGCAAAAGGAAAGCGAGAGCATATCAGCGCTCTCCTCTGCGACAAGCGGCTCAGGCGTCTAGGCGTTGCACCTTTGGGACAGCGTCCCTCACAGGAAGATGCGATAATCCTCAGGATTGGGGGCCTAGCTCTGATGCGTATTTTTGTCGCGGCACTTCTCTTTGTCGCACTCGCGGCGCCGGTTTCGGCGCAAACGACCATACCGTTTACCACCAAAATGTTGAAGGTAAGCGCGTGCGACCCGAAGGCCAACGTCGTAACGACGTACCCGGGGTTCGCTCCGGGATTTTATCCGGGGCGCCCATACTACTGGGGTGATCCCTACGGCTACGGCTTCTATCAGCCGCCGGTAACCAGCGCGAGTCCCACCTTGAACGTCGATTTTACGAACATCACCAACAAAGTGATGACGACGGTCGAGTGGGGGTTGGTCGCAAACGGACGCCTCGTTGCAGAAGCGCGGGACGTCGGTACGTTTTCACCCGGCGCCGAGATCAAACACCGGTATGGTCTGAGCCCGAACGTATTTCCGCTGCAAACTGGCCTGCCACGGTGTATCGCGTTGCTGGTGAAATTCGCCGACGGTACCACGGTGCGCAATCCGAATCTTCCGCAAGCACGGCCGCACATGTACAACCACCCGCCGGCAGGTGCTGGGCCGCCGATGTCGCCGCAACCCTAAAGGGCTAACGCACCTCGCGGACGAGCCTCGTATGCCATGGGCACCAGCGGTTGTCGGGAAGAAAATCCTTCCCGACATCCTTTAGGTGCGCTTGAACGTACGTCGCGGTCGCGTCGCAGACTTCCGTGGTCATGTCCGCCAGCCGTACCGTGTTTGGAAGATAGTGAAAACCCCACGGCACGTTATAGGGCGCTTGATTCGTTGCGATGATGCCGGTAACGATCCTGGACTGGCCTTCGTGAATGAGTTTGCGCGCTTGCGCAATAGTCGCCGGATCGCTGATCCCCACCACGAAGCCGCGTTCATGCGGCTGCGTGGTGATGAGGAAATACACCACTGCGGTGTGCGCTGCGAGAATCAGTCCAATCATGAGCACCCACTCTCGAGATTGACAGGGTACGCCTACTGTAATTGAGCGCGTGCCCTCGAGCAAGCGTGCCTAATGGACTAGACGAACGAAGCGATCTCGTCGAACTCGAGGCGCGGGTTGCGCGGGAAGAGTTTGCTATCGTCGCCGTATCCGAGCGAAACGAGCAGAATCGACTTGCGTGTGCCGTCCGGAAAGAACTCCGCGTCGACACCGGCGTTGTCGAAACCGCCCATCGGGCCTGCGTCGAGCCCGTGCGCGCGCGCTGAGAGAATGAAGTAGCCGGCTTGCAGCGTCGCGTTTTGCAATGACATCGAATCAGCGTTGTCGCGTGCCATATCGAAATACGCTTGCGGTGCGTGTGGAAACAGGCGCGGAAGCGACGCGTGGAAGTTGAGGTCGCGCGCAAGGATTGCCGTTACCGGCGCGGACTCCACCTTCGCCACATTGCCCGGTGAGAGCAGCGGCTTGAGGCGTTCGCGGCCCTCCGGCGTGGTCACAAAAACGACCCGAAGCGGGAGTGAATTCATCGCGGTCGGCGGGACCTTGGCCGACTCGACGATCCGCTCGAGCAGTTCGGCCGGAACCGGCTCGGGGAGAAAGCCGTTCGCAGTGCGGGCCTCATGGAAAATGGTATCGAGGGCGCGCTCGTTGAGGGCGCGGGTTGACTTATTTAAAGTAGCCGTCATGCTGATATCATAGCCCGACGGACCATCCCTGTCAAGATAGTATGAAATAGGATTATCCTATTGTGCTACAATTAAGGCATGAACGTAATCCATGAGCCGGAGAGCTGCAACAAAGTGCCGGCCGTGCTGCGGGAGGGCCTGGGCTGGGCGCTCGCCCGTATTGCGCACGCCTTCTCGGCGGCGCATAACGAGGCGCTTGCTCCCCTTGCTCTCAACTTGCGGACGTTCGCGGTCTTGGCGACCGTCAGCGCGGGCAGTGCGCGTTCGCAACTCGAGATCGCGCAAAACGTCGGACTCGATAAGACGACGCTCGTCGCAACTATCGACGATCTGGAACGGCGCGGTTTTGTCGTACGGAAACCGGATCCGGATGATCGACGCGCGCGCATCGTTGGTATGACGAGTCAAGGCGAAAGGGTGCTGCGCGAGGCCAGCGAGCTAGTCCGTGCAACCGAAGCGCGTATCTTGGCCGCCATGCCCGCCGATCGAGCGGCGCACACGAAGGAATCGCTTCTCGCGCTGCTCTCTGGGCCGCTGTACGAATATTTCGATCGCGCCGGCTCGTGCTTGTGACGCCGCGCTACGGCGTTACCTCGTCACGAGTGTTGCTGCGTTCGCCCGAGTAAAAGCCGTATTTTCCCTTGATTTGCTCCCAGCCCGGTTTGGGATCGCCGTACACCCACGCGACGTCGATTGCCCGCGTTGCTCCATCGACATAGTCGGCGTAGTAGCACTTGCCTTTGTAGGGGCACGTATAGTCGTGCGACGACATCTGCAAGTTCTTGCTGACGGCGCCCGCGTCGATGTACCAATTGCCCTCGGATTTGATCACTTGATCGCCGTTCGCATCGGCTAACATCGCCCCGGTGCGTTGTTCGTAAATTCGTACGCGCATGGCGGAGCTTGTTTGTCGAGTCGAGAACCTGCGCCTTCATGCTCAAGCCTATCGTCGAGATCGACCGTCTTGTCGCCGCCTCGCCGGAGCCGCACTCCGTCGCGGTGCTGCGCGGCCGGGAGGTGTGGATCGCTTCGCGCGCCACGCGCCGGATCGACGTTATGGAACGCGACGGCTGGCGCAAGATCGATGAGATCGAGACGCCCGGTATGCCGTGGGGCATGAACTACGGCGGGGGCGCGGTGGTAATGACCTGTGGCGAAGGGCCCGACGACAACCGGCGCGTGCACCGCTACATTCCCGGCGACGGATTTGATGAAGTCGTGCTCGAGTGTCCGGACGATACCGGTTCGCATCTCGCGCTCTACGGTGGGCGCGTGTTGTTGGGCCAATGGTACAACAAGCGTCTGCTCTTGATGAATGAGGACGGGTCGATCGCGCACACGTGGAACACGCCGCACGAGATTTGCGGTGTGGCGGTGGTTGACGACATGGCGTGTCTGCTCGGCACCGACGACGAAGACAGCGAAGACTATTTTCTTTCGCGGCTCGACCTGCGCACCGGCGTCGCCGACGATCTTGCAAGCGTGCCGTTTCGTGCGCGCGGACTCGCCTGGGATGGAAGCCGTTTCTGGACCAATCATCGCGAGGCCGATCGGACCGTCACTTTCGCGTTGCTCCCCGACTAGGGCGTGCATCTAACCACACTCGATTGGGCGATCGTCATCGTCTCGCTGGCGATCACGTTCGTCCCGGCGATTGTGCTCGCGCGCCGCGCGGGCAAGAACACCACCGAATTCTTTGCCGCTGGGCGCAGAGCGCCGTGGTGGCTGATCGGTATCTCGCTCGTTGCCACGACCTTTTCTACCGACACCCCGAATCTCGTTACCAACTTAGTGCGCGACGGCGGCGTCGCCGAAAATTGGGTGTGGTGGTCGTTTCTGCTCACCGGCATGGCGACGGTGTTTTTTTATGCACGCCTGTGGCGGCGCAGTGGCGTGTTGACGGATTTGGAATTCTACGAGCTGCGCTATTCCGGCAAAGCCGCATCGGCGGTACGGTCGGTGCGTGCGATCTATTTAGGCCTGTTCTTCAACTGCTTCATCATCGCAAGCGTCAATTTGGCCGCGGTCAAGATCGCCAACGTGCTCTTCGGTTGGCCGCGCACCGAGACGCTGCTATTCTGCGCGATCGTGCCGATCGTCTTCGCCGCAGCCGCCGGCCTCTGGGGCGTGATGGTTACCGACGCGATTCAGTTCTGCATCACGATTACCGCCGCATTTGCCGCTGCCTATTTCGCCGTGCACGCGCCGGGCGTCGGCGGCCTGCATGGAATGGTCGAACGTGTCGCCGCCGTCCATCCACACATGCTCTCGATTCTTCCCGACTTCGGCGACTGGCCCACGGCACTCGGGATCTTTGTGATTCCGCTTACCGTGCAGTGGTGGTCGGCGTGGTACCCCGGTTCAGAACCGGGCGGCGGCAGCTATGTCGCACAGCGGATGCTGGCGGCGCGGACCGAGAACGACGCGCTCTTCGGCACGTTCATGTTCCAAGCGATGCACTATGCACTGCGCCCGTGGCCGTGGATCGTCGTCGCGCTTGCGTCGACGATCGTCTATCCGACACTAGCTGATATCCATACTCGCTTTCCGTACGTTTCGCCGGCGCTGCTCGGGAACGATATTGCCTATCCGGCGATGTTGGTCTTCCTGCCGGCCGGCTTTGCGGGCTTTATGGTCGCAGGCATCTTTGCCGCCTATCGCTCGACGATCGAAACGCATCTCAACTGGGGGACGTCGTACCTCGTGCACGACTTCTACCGCCGGCTTATTCAGCGCGATGCCGACGAGCGTCACTATGTCTTTGTGGGTCGCGTTGTCACGGTGATCTTGATGATCGCCGGCATCGGCGTAACCTATCTGCTCGATACGGCGAAGGAGGCGTTCACACTCTTGATCTCAATCGGCGCGGGAACGGGATTGATCTATCTGCTGCGATGGTTTTGGTCGCGTATCAACGCCTGGAGCGAGATCAGCGCGATGGCCGTCTCGTTTGTCGTGTCGCTTGGGTTCTTTTTTGCCGGAAAGCTCGGCCACGGTGCGAGCAGCACCACCGTGCTGCTGGTAACCGTCACGGTGACAACCGCAGTCTGGCTTACGGTCACCTTTCTCACCCCGCCCGACGATGCGCAAACGCTCGCGCGCTTCTACGCGAAAGTGCGCCCGGCGGGTCCGGGGTGGCGTGCGGTGCGCGAGGCGGGCGGCTTGCCGCCCTCGCCTGACTCGCCGGCGCAAGCGCTCGGATGCTGGGTCCTCGGCCTAGCGGCGATCTACGGGATTCTCTTTGCCACCGGCGCCTTCGTCTACGGGAAGCCGGTTCCGGGCGTCACCTGGCTATTGGTCGCCGCAGCGGCGACCATTGGCCTGATTCGTCTGGTTCGTGCGGCTTCTCCACAGATTGCACAAGGCTAAGGTCGCTGATTGTGGACAACGAGGGGCGGCGTTCCACCGCGGAAAAACCGCCAGCTGATGCCTGACACCCCGGATCGGCCGCATCGCACGGGCATGCTCACCCTCGATCTGATCGTTGCGGTCAGTGCGATCGTGATCTCATTTGCCTCGCTTTGGGTAGCGTTGCGAGCGGACCGCACGCAAGAACGGCTCCTTCAAGCGAGCGTGTGGCCGTACATTGAGTACGACACCAGTGACGCGACCGAAAATGGCGGCAAACGCCTCGCTTTCGAGATCCGCAATGCCGGTGTGGGCCCGGCAATCGTCCGTTCCTTTGCCGTGGCGTACGACGGTCACTACTATCCCACGCTTCGTGAGCTGATGGCGGCTTGTTGTAACGTCCACCCGTCAAAACGCCACAAGCACGGAATCTTCGCCTCAACGGTGCGCGATCGCGTCATCATGGCGCATGAAAGCGTTGTCTTCATTCAGGTCTTACCAAGTCTGAGCGACCCGCAGTCGTACGCCTCGATCAGTAGCTCTCGGTTCCACATTTCGGTTCAAATCTGCTATTGTTCGGTACTTGGAGATTGCTGGTTGTTCGATACGGCACGCGACGAGCAACCGCAAGCCGTTGACAAGTGCCGGCCCGCCAGCGTGCCGTACATCACCTAAAGGAGATCGCATTGAAATCAACTCGCCTGCTCTGCGCGACACTCTGCGCCGTCCTCGCCGCTTGTTCGAACTCGGGATCGTCAAGTTCGAGCGCATCGTCGGCACCCACGTCGGCTGCGTCCGGCGGCAAGACGATCGGTGTGTCGATTCAAAACCGAGAGGCGCAGTTCTACCAGGGTATGGAGAGCGGCATGAAGGCCGAGGCGGCTAAATACGGCTACACGCTGGTTGTCGTCGACGCTAATCGCGATAACGCCAAGCAGCAGAGCCAAGTCGAGGATTTCATTTCCAGCAAAGTTGACGCGATCGTGCTCACGCCGTACGACTCGACCGCGATCGGCAGCGCGATTGCCGAAGCGAACAAGGCCAACATTCCGGTCTTTACCGCCGACATCGCGAGCACGAGCACCATCGGGACCGTGGTCGCCCACATCGCAAGCGACAATGTGCAGGGCGGAATGCAAGCCGCGAAATTGATCTGCAAAGCGGTGGGTTCGAGCGGCGAGGTCGCAATTCTCGACGAGCCCGAAGTCACGAGCGTCCAGGATCGCGTCAAAGGTTTCAAAGCCGGACTCAAAGCGGATTGCCCGGGTGTGACGATCGTGGCCGACGTCGACGCCGGCGGCGAGCGGGCGAAAGCCGATAGTTCGATGGGTGACATTTTGCAGTCGAACCCCAACGTGAAGGGTGTCTTCGGAATCAACGACGATTCTGCCCTTGGTGCGGTGAGCGCGATCAAGGCGGCGGGTGCGACCGGAAAGATCGCAGTCGTCGGCTACGACGCAACACCCGAGGCGCAAGCCGCGATCAAAGCCGGGTCGATGTACGGTGACGCAATCCAGTATCCCGATAAGATCGGCGCGCTGACCATTGACACGATCCACGATTACTTCGCCGGCAAAACGCCGCCGAAGGTCGTCCACGTCGTGGTCGGCACCTACACGCGTTGAACACCACGGCTCCACTACTCGAGATGCGTGACATCGGGAAGTCCTTTCCCGGCGTTCGTGCGCTTTCCGGCGTTTCGTTGACGTTATACCCGGGCGAGGTGTTGGCACTCGTCGGCGAAAACGGCGCGGGCAAATCGACGCTGATGAAGATCCTCGCCGGCGCGCAACGCGCCGATCATGGCACGATCGCCGTTGAGGGCGTCGACGTCTCGATTGCCTCGCCTCACGATGCCGAGCGACTCGGTATCGGGATGATCTACCAAGAGTTCAATCTCGTGCCGGCGCTCAACGCTTTGCAAAATATCGTGCTCGGCACCGAGCCCGTGCGGGGCTTCATGCTCGACGAGCGGGCAGCGCGCGAGCGCGCGGTCGCGGTGATGGACGAGCTTGGCATCAAACTTCCGCTCGACCGCCCGGCGAGCCGCCTGTCGGTTGCGCAACAGCAATTGATCGAAGTTGCCAAGGCGCTCTCGAAGCGCGCCCGCATCATCGTGATGGACGAGCCGACCGC
>PMUE01000080.1 GCA_003167055.1 Vulcanimicrobiota bacterium
AGGCGCTCAAAGGTTCCCTCAGAACGGTCAGAAACCGTTCGTACAGAGTGCATAGGCATAAGGGAGCTTGACTGCGAGACAGACAAGTCGAGCAGGTGCGAAAGCAGGACTAAGTGATCCGGCGGTTCCGAATGGAAGGGCCGTCGCTTATCGGATAAAAGCTACTCCGGGGATAACAGGCTTATCTCCCCCAAGAGTCAATTGGGCTCCCCGCTCGAGCGATCGAGCGGTAAACACATTGCTCATATCGGTGAAACCCCGTTCGTACGGGGCAATACCGAGGGAAGAATGTTCGCCGTCAGCGATGACGGGCTAAATCGGTTCAAAAACCGACATGTCTAGCGAGCATTCCCTGTAACGACTTCGCGCAACGAGCGCGGGATGAACGTGCTACATCGAACTTCGATGTAAATCTATCGCGTTCATAATACGCAGTGCATCTCGAAAGAGATGAAGGTATAGTCTAGCCTGCACGATGAGTGCAGGGCCACATCGACGGGGAGGTTTGGCACCTCGATGTCGGATCGTCGCATCCTGGGGCTGTAGTAGGTCCCAAGGGTTGGGCTGTTCGCCCATTAAAGCGGTACGCGATCTGGGTTCAGAACGTCGTGAGACAGTTCGGTCCCTATCCGCTGTGGGCGTAGGAAGTTTGAAGGGCGTGGACTCTAGTACGAGAGGACCGAGTCGAACGAACCGCTGGTGAACCGGTTGTCCCGCCAGGGGCATAGCCGGGTAGCTATGTTCGGATCAGATAAGTGCTGAAAGCATATAAGCACGAAACTGACCCTAAGATGAGACTTCAATCCCGTAAGGGTGAAGAGCCGTGGTAGACTACCACGTTGATAGGCCGGGGGTGGAAGCACTGCAAAGTGTGGAGCTGACCGGTACTAATCGCTCGGATATTTTAAACTACGCTTACGCTTCATGTTTGGCACTTGGAAGTTCTTCTCTGTACAGCTTTCCCACCCGCGATCGGCTGGAGCTCCGGCTCGCCATCGCGGATGGGGATCCAGTTTCTGGCGTCCATAGCGACGGGGCCCCACCCGTTCCCATCCCGAACACGGCAGTTAAGCCCGCCAGCGCCAATGATAGTCGGACCGCAGGGTCCCTCGAAAGTAGGTCGGCGCCAGATTATTAGACACGATGAGCTCGCGATAGAAATGTCGCGAGCTCTCGTCGTTTTCGAACCGCCAGAGGTGCTTGCTCGTCGTGACGGCAACAGGGCGTGTGCGGGACGACGTCCCGCAGAAATTTGGTATGACCATGCGCCTTTTTGTGAGCGCCCTACTGGCAGTAGCTTTTGCGACTGCCTTGCCGCAACGTGTAGATTCTACGGCGTTGTGGCACTACTGGAGTATAAACGTGGCGAACGATAGCGCTACGTGCGCCTGGATCACGATCGACGCCGGCGCAGTAAGCCGGCATAACATACGAGCGACGATAGTAAAGAGCCGCGGATTTCAAACCTTCACCGGTGAGGACGACGAGAACATCAAGATTCGCGCGCAGTTTTACCGGAACAATGACTGCAGTGGCGGCTTCGTCGCAGACCGGTACGACCTCGGCATCATGAATTCACCGGCGTCAAACAATTTCAAATTGAAGGGACAGGGCGAGAGTTACGTGATGGTCAGGGTCCAGCGTTTCTAGGCCAGCCGTTAGTCGGTGCCGAAGGTTACCTTTACGTCGGTCGATGAGTACATCGCTTCACAGCCGGAGCCGGTGCGAAGGGCGCTTCGCCAAGTACGCGAGGCGATTCGCATTGCTGTGCCTGAGGCCGAAGAAGTGATCGCCTACAACATGCCAAGGTACAAGTTGCACGGTACCGTATTTGTGCACTTCGCCGGTTGGAAAGATCACTATTCGCTCTACGCAGCGTCGAAGTCCGTTCTCGCCGCGTTCAAGTCCGAACTACGGCCATACAAAATCGAAAAAGGCACGATTCGATTTCCGCTTTCGGAACCTGTACCCGTGGCGCTTATCGAACGTATTGCGCGTTATCTTGGGCGAATGCGGTAGATCGCGCCGGTTTGATCGTCGGCGACGAAGAGCGAGCCGTCGGGACCGACGGTAATGCCGGTTGGCCGGCCAATACGCTCGGCCGTACCGCCGTTTTGATAGCCGCCCACGAACAGCTGCCACTGCGTCGTCGGATCGCTCCAATTCACCGCGCGATCGGGTGTGTCACCGTGCATCGCCACGAACACCACCCGCGGCGGAACATAGCCCGAGAGCCCTTGCTGCGGCCCGTGCCACGAGCCGTGCAACGTTACAAACGCGCCACCACGATATGCCGCGGGAAAGGCGTGCGCGCCGTGCGCGTCGACGGGATAGAAGACGGCGCCGATCGGCGTTTCGTACGCGGGAAACACCACGCGCGGAATCGGCGTCTTCGAACAGTCGCCACTCCACTTCTCGAAATGTTTGCGGTTCTCGTAGCACGCCGGCCAGCCGTAATCCACCGGGTTCGGATGCAGCGAGACCGCATCAAAGATTTCATACGGATGGTAGATCGGTAGATCGTCGGCGCCGGCCACGCCCGCCCAAAGCGTCCCCGACTGCGGGTTGATCGTGAGCGCGATCGCGTTGCGGATGTTGTAGGCCTCGTCCGTCGCGACGTTCCGAAGCAGGTCGATGTGCTGAATCGTGGCGCGCGTCGAGTCGAGCTCGGGGCGGCACGCGTTGCACGATGAGCCGACACTCGCATAGAGCGTGTCGCCGACGACGGCGACGCTGGTCGTCACGTGATCGCGTGCCGTACCAGAAAGACGTACGGCGAGCAGTTTGACCGCTGAACCGCGCGGCTTCTGGTCGCCGGTTTGGTACGGAATCTTGTAGACGCCGAACTGCGTGCCGACAAAGAGCGAGCCGTTTCCGAGCGTGACGCCGGCGGCGGGGTGATTATCGAACGACGCGAAGGTGTGCGGCGCGTCCGGATGCGCTGCGTCGGCATGCGGAAGAAGGTAGACATCAGCGCCGGATGTCCCGATGAAGAGGTCACCATTGGGCGCGACGACGAGCTCGCGCGCGCCGTCGACAACACCAATCCGTTCGATCGTAAACCCGTTCGGGACCGTGGGCGTCGCGTCTTGGGCGGATGCGGCAACGATGCACAGTGCGGCGAGCGCCGCTATTTTAAGTATGTAACGAGCCATGCTTCCCACTGGCGATAGACATCCTCCACGCGGACAGGATCGGTCGGAAAATGTCCGACCACGGGCCAAACCACAAATTTCACCGGTGTTCCAGTCGCTCGAATCGCATGATAGAACTCGTACGAAAGCGGCGTCGGTACGCGGTAGTCACTCGCGTCGCTGAGAATGAGGGTGGGCGTCTTGACGCGATCGGCGTACGTCAACGGCGATTCCTCTTTGTAAATATCAAAGAGCGCCTGGTGTGACCACGGGTCGAACCCGATGAGGTAGTTGTTGTACGACTTGGAATCGGTCATCGCGCTGATCTGGAGCCAGTCGTCGACCGCCGCGCCGTCGACCGCAGCCACCCAGCGGGTGTCGTGCGTTATTAGCCACGACGTCATCTGGCCGCCGGCCGACCATCCTGAAACCGCAATCTTCTGCGGATCGATAATCCCGCGCGTGCGCAGCGCGTTGACACCGTCTTCGATGCTCGCGGCCGCGACGCTCGAGACGTGTGGAGCGTCGGCTAAGACATAGGCTATGCCTTCGCTGTTGCTTCCGATGTAGTTCGGTTGGAAGACCAGCCATCCGTGCGCAGCCAGCGTGTCGGCCAACGCGCTAAACGAGTCGGTTGACGCCGAGGTTGGCCCGCCGTGGATTAAGAGAACCATCGGATAGCGCTTGCTGGACTGCCAATGCGGCGGGTAGACGAGCACGCCGTCGGCCACGAATCCGTTGCGTGTGCGCCAGTTCACGGTCTCGTGCCGTCCCAGTGTGATGCTCGCAAGCCATTTGTTCTCGTCGGTGTAGCGGACCGGCTGACGCGAACCCGGCGGCAACACATAGACGTCGGCGGCGGTGGTCGGGCTGCTCGCAGTGAACGCGATCGTCCCGTCGTTTGCGACACTCAGGCTCGAGGCGTTGAGGTTTCCGATGGGAAGCTGCACCGCATGTGTACCGTCGAGATGGTAGAGGAGCATGCGCGTGCGCTGGGGCGCGATCACGGCGAACGTGCCGTCGGGCATGAAGCCCGCACCGGTTACGGGCCGATTGAGCGTTTTGGAGACCCAGGTCGCAGCCCGGCCGTCCGCATCAGCGCGTGCAAGCTCCGGGATCGGGAGAAATTTCGTGTTCCCGAAGCCGAAGGCCAAGTGCCGGCCGTCGTGCGAGAAGAACGGATCGGTTTGCAGGGACGAGAGGCGCGCGATCTGCGAAAAGCTGCTATCGCTTAGATTGACGCGCACGATCTCGCGCGCAAAGGACTGATTCGGCTGATAGCCGGGCGTAATGCGCGTAACAAAGATGCTCTTGCCGTCGGGTGCATAGGCAAAGCCGCCGCCCACGTTCCAACTGCCGTTGCCGATGTGGCGCGGCTTCGCGTGTTCGGCAACGTCGATCGTGTAGAGTTGCTGCGTGGGGGTCGGCTCTTGCTCGGTCCACGCCTCCTCGGTGACATTGAAGGCATCCTCGCCGTGCTCGATAGCTTTCGCGCGCGGATTCTCGGGCGTTGCTGCATAGGCGATCGCCTTCCCGTCGCGACGCCAGGCGAAGGCATTCACACCATTCTTTTCATCGGTGAGCGCCAGCGGTTCACCGCCGCTCATCGGCAACACATACAGCTGCGCGTGCGCGTCGGCCGTTGCCACCGGCGCGGCGATGTAGGCGATCGCCGTGCCGGTCGGCGACCATGCGTAGGCTGAGATGCGTAGGCCGCGGACGAGCTTACGCTGCGCGTGCGACGAGACGTCGATCAAAACGAGATCGGTATCGGTGCGGTCTTTATCGAAGTTGCGCCGGCCGATCGTTACAACAATGCGGGCTGCATCCGGCGAGATCTGCGGTTGCCCGACGGAGACAAGTTTGCGCAGATCGGCGAGGGTGAGCGTCGCCCCCAGAACCAGCGTTGTAAGAATCATTTCGACCACCGCTCGATCCAGCCGACCCACGCGCGCATGACTTGTTCCTGTCCGACCGGGTCGGTCGGGAAGTGGCCGGCTCGCGGAAATGCCGTAAATTGCACGGGAATACCTCGCTGTTTGAGCGCGTGATAGAGCTCGTAAGCTTGCGGCACCGGAACGCGCTGATCGCGCGTATCGCTGAGAATGAGCAGCGGCGTCTTCATCGCGTCGACGTAGGTGATCGGCGATTCTGCGTCATACGCTGCGCGCCCAGCTTTCGTGAACGGCGATTCGTTGGGGAAGAAGGCCTCGTTGAACGGCTCGTTGATGTCGGAAAGCGTCGCCTGTTCGTATTGATCGTTGACCGCCGCACCGCTGACCGCCGCACGCCAGAAGTTCGCATGGCCGACGAGCCACGAGGTTTGCAGGCCGCCGCCCGACCAGCCGGAGACGAAGATGCGCGATTCGTCGATCATGCCGGTCTTACGCAAGGCATCGACCGCAGCGAGATTGTCCTTGCCGGGACCGCTCGCCATATCTCCGACGATCGCTTGCAAGAACGCATCGCCCATATTGTCGCTTCCGCGATAGTTCGGGCGAAAGACGAAGTAACCGCGCGCGGCGAGCAATTGATCGAGCATGCCGTTCTCGACGCCGGTCATATCCCAGGTTGAGGTCGAGATCGGTCCACCGTGAATGTCCATGACGAGCGGATACGTTTTGCCGGCGGTGTAGCCGATCGGGTAGTACAGCGCACCGATCGCCTTCACGCCGAGATCGGTCATCCATTCGAATGGCTCGACCCGCGCGGCCTGATAATTGGAGATCCAGGCGTTGTTATTGGAAAGAGCTTTGGGCGTCGCGCTATTCGGTGCGAGGTAGAAGATCTCGACATAGTGATCGCGGCGTTGTCCGACAAACGCGATACCACCATCCGGCGCAACGTTGGCTTGGACGATATCGACGTCGCCGAGATCGAGCTTCTGCGCTGCGCCGGCCGGCTTGACGAGCCACGCGACGGCCCGCACGCCGTCGTTCGTTTCGACGATCATGCCCGCGTCGTGGGGAAGCCAGGTAAAGCCGTGCACGTTACGATCGATCGCCGTCGCATTCCAGAGTTCGTGCCCGTCGGCGGTGGAGCGAATCGAAAGATCGTTAGTGAGAAACAGCGAGCCGTGACGCGGAACCGAAACGGCGACGGCGCTTCCGTCGTGCGAGAGCACGCCGTTGGCCGAGACGCCGGGAACGAGGAGCGCGTCGCTCTTCGCGGCGATGTCGTGCACCCACGTGGCTTGCTGGGTCAAATGCCCGAAGTAGAGCCCGTCAGGCAGTCGCGTGTAATAGATGCGTTTTGCGTCGGGTGACCACCACACGGTGCCTGCTGCGCTCCACGTGCCATCGGTCAGACGGGTAGTTCCCGAGCCATCGGCATTCACGACCCAAATGTGGGACGGTTGTATTTGCACGCGGGTCAGATAGTTCTGGTCGGTGATGACGACCGAGTCGAGATGCTTCTCGACCGCCTTCTTGTCGGGATTGTCGTTGGGCGTGACGTAGGCGAAGGCTTGGCTATCGGGTCGCCATGCGTAGGAGACGATACCGTTCGAGGCATCGGTGACCTTGAGCGAATCGCCGCCGTTCATCGGCAAAACGTAGAGCTGCGCGGGCTTGTCGCGTTCGGACGACGCCAGATAGGCGAGCGCGGCTCCATCGGGTGACCACCGCGGCATACTCACGTCGATGCGATCGTGGGTAATCGTGCGCGACGCCCCGGCGTGCACGTCGACGAGTACGAGCTCGGTATCGCGACGGTTTTGTTTCCAGTTGATGGTCGAACGGACGTACACCACGCGCGTGCCGTCGGGTGACAGTTGCGGGCTATCCGCGCCGACGATCTTGCGCAGGTCCTCGTAGTTGAGGCCTTTCGCGGATGCGGTGCTTGGCAGAAGAAGCGTGGCACAGGCACCCAGGGCAAGAGCAAAGAGCACGCGCCGAACGAGCATCGAGCCTCCTTCGCACGTCCGGGCTACGGACGAATGCGATAGATCAGGTTTGCTTGATCGTCTGCGACGAAGACACTTCCCTGCGAGCCCACGGTGACGCCGGTTGCGCGCCCGGTCCGGCTCGTACACCCGGATTGGAACCCTTTCACGAGGGCGCTATACTGCGCCGTCGGGCTTTGTGATCCCCAGGCCGTCATCGCGGTCACCGGCGTATCGCCGCTCATCGGCACGTAGTCAACTTCCGGCGCAAAGGTGCAGCTGCTGCCACTGCTGGTGCCGTGCCACGAGCCGTGGCTGCTGACAAGTAATGCGCCTTTGTAGGTCGCCGGGAAGACGTAGCTTCCGGTCTGATTGGCCGGGTAGATCGCGGCGCCGATATGCGTGATATAGGCGGGAAATTCGACGAGCGGCTGCGCTTGCGGGTTGCAGTTTGCGGGGGCACCCGCGCCGCTGGTGTAGAGCATGTGATTCTCTTCGCAATACGGCCATCCATAGTTGGCGACGCCGCCGGCGCGCGCTGCAGCCGCGGTCACGTCGTCCATGAATTCGTATGGATGGTAGTAGGTGAGATCATCTTGCCCTGCCCCGCCGGCCCAAAGGTGACCCGTCGCGGGATCGACCGCAAGTGCGATCGCGTTACGGATGTGCTGCGCAAAGACAGTGGGATTTGAGGAACCGCTTAGCGGCATCGAGACAATTGCGGCGCGCTGCGGATCGGTTTCTCCCGTGCAGCCATTGCACGAAGAACCCATGCTCGCGTAGAGCGTCGATCCGGAAACAGCAACCGAGGTCGAGGTATGATAGTCGCCGTCGCCGGGATTGGCTGTCGGACCGGTGCGTACGGTCGCAATCGCTTGAAGATTTTCTGCTGTGAGGTCGCCGTCTTTATACGGCGTCGACCAGACGTGGTATTCGGTTGAGATAAAGATCGTGCACGTGGCTTGCGAGAACGCGACGCCTTCGGCGTTGTTGATGCCGGTGCTCGGTTCATTGGGCGGAACCGTCTCCGAAATTGTTGCGAAGACTTGCGGTTGGCCCGCGGCGCCGCTGCCTTCAGCATTCGGCACGATGTAGACGCTGCTGTTGCCGGTTCCAACCAGCAGATCGCCGTTCGGTAATCCGACGAGCTCACGCGCGCTGCCGATGCTCGCAATGGTTTGAATGACGAGGCCGCTCTGCACCGTAAGTGCCGGCGTCGACGGGGTCATGCCGGTGGTAAACGTCGAGGCCTTTGCTCCGGAGCATCCGGATCTCGGGTTCGATCCGCCGCTTGGCTGCGACGTCGGCGTCGGTGTGGCTGCAACCGTTGCCGGTCCGCTACTGCTTCCACCGCCACCACAACTGATGATCGCAACGGCGCCGCAAAGCGCAATCGCGGCCCCTACGAGGATCCGCTGCTTGCTCACGCATGCTTTTTACCCAGGAACTGCGCCCGAAACACACCCGGCGATAGGTTGGTTTGGGCAGCTAGCTGCGCAAGTTGCGGTTCCTCGAGGTCCGACGGCTCAAGACGGACCATATAGTCGCGGGCGACCGCGTAGGCTTCAGCGCTCACATCGACCAGACGCGTGCGGATACGCCCGGTCGTTGGATCGAGCAGATTTTCGAGCGCTACCGGTTGCACGCGTCCGCCGAACAGCGCGATCAGCGCGCCGCTGCCGCCCGAAAGCAAGTAGCGTACAGCGCCGTATCCTAACGTGCGCGTG
>PMUE01000087.1 GCA_003167055.1 Vulcanimicrobiota bacterium
GGCCGACGAGGTGACGCTGCGCCGCGAGCTGCTGCCGCCCGAGCTCACCTCGGTGATCGAAGGCGCGCGAGCGCGTGGGCGCGCGATTACCGTCGGCGTCAACGAACCGCTGGCTGGTCTGCTGCGCGAGTCCGTCACCGTCGCAACGATCGAGCTCGATAGCAGTTCGGTTGCGCTCATCATCGGTTGGGGCGCGCGTTCGCCGTCGACGGAAGAACATGAGGCGGTGCAAGATTTCGCCGACAACCTTGCCGTGGCGCTGCAGCAAACGCGGCTCTTCATTCGCCTGGCAGAGCAGAACGAAGAAATTCTCCGCGGTCGCAGCGAGTTGCAAAATCGCAGTGAGGTCATTCGTGACATCGTCTACGCGCTGGCGCACGACCTCCGCACGCCGCTGGTCGCGGCGGACGTGACGATGAGTCAAGCGCTTGACGGCGCCTATGGGGCGCTACCGGAACGCTATCGGCACATTCTGGAAACCACTCGTGTGTCGCAAGCGAGTCTGCGGCGTTTGGTCGAAACGCTGCTGCTGGTTGCACGGTACGAATCGGGCGAGGACTCTCGGCGGTTCCGGCGTGAGGCGTTCGGGCCGCTGATCGAGCCGGCCATCGCCGAATTGCAGCCGGTCGCGCAGGCGAAAGGCGTGCATTTAGAGATGCGGACCGTGCCGGCGGACGTGGTCATCGAAGCAGATGAAGACGAGATTCGCCGCGCGCTCACGAACTTGGTCGCCAATGCGATCGAAGCGACGCCGGAAGGCGGCAACGTGCAGGTCGAAACCGCCGTGCGCGACGGCGTCGTCACGGTAAGCGTGACCGATGACGGCTACGGCGTGCCGGCTGAGCGTCGCGCGGCGCTCTTTCAGCGATTCGGCGGGGTGCGCGCGGGCGGCGGAACGGGCCTCGGGCTCTACATCGTGCGTCGTATCGCAGAAAAATACGGCGGCCGCGCGGGCTACGAACCGCGCGAAGATCGCGGCAGCCGCTTCTTTATCGAACTTCCGCTAACCGAGGGAGTGGGGCCATGAGCAAACCGATTCGGGTGGCGATCGTCGAGGACCACACGCTCACGCGCGAGGGCATGAAGACCGCGTTACTCACCGCCTTCGACGTTATCGGCGAAGCGGCCGACGGCGTGAGCGGCTACGAGCTGATCATGAAAGAACGGCCCGACGTCGCAATCGTCGACCTCGGCCTACCGGGCATGGACGGGATCGCGCTGACCCAGCGCATTCGCGCCGAAGGGTCGGGCACGCACGTGGTGATCGTGACGATGATCGACGTGGAAGACGAGGTGCTCGCGTCGCTGGCTGCCGGTGCCGATGCCTACTGCTTGAAATCGTCACCCGCTTCGACGCTGATCGACGCGGTGCGCATTGCAAGCGAAGGCGGCGCCTACTTCGATCCGCAGATTGCGCACGTCGTGCTCTCGCGCTTCTCGTCGCGCGCGCATGCGGCGCCGGCGAGCTCGCCGCTCACGCCACGCGAAGCCGACGTGCTGCGCTTGATCGCCGACGGCAAGGCCAATACCGAGATCGCCTCATCGCTCAACATGGGCCTCGGCACGGTCAAGGGCCACATCCGCGATATTCTCGAGAAGCTCTCCGCCGCGGACCGCACGCAAGCCGCGGTCGTCGCGTTGCGCAAGGGCTTTATTTAACCTTGTCATCCCTCGACTACGCTCACTGCGTTCGCTACGCTCGGGATGACAAGTTCATTTGACGACGAGGCGGCAGCTGCTTTCGATGACGACGGTGGTTGCTCGTTGCGGCACCAGCGCGTACGAGGAGCCGTGACATGCGCTCGACTTCACGGCGATCCGCGCGTCGGCATCATGCAACTTAAACGATTGCATGGTTTTTGCGTGTAGCGTGCCGTAGGTCGAAAGCGTGGTCGAGCTCGGCGGCTGAAGGAAGCCGACGTCGACCAACGCCGTCATGTCGTTCTGCACGCGCACGGTTCGCGTTCCCGCCGCGCTTGCGACCGAGATCAGAAACGGCACAACCAGCGCCGCGCATAAGACTCGATAGATCATCGAAACACCTGCCTTTTGTTACGCGCGTGAACCTGCGGGAGCGTTGAAGACGGCCTGCAGTTTTTCGGCGGCACCGTTCTTGACGACCGCGACGATCCGATCGCCGACGCGCAGTTGCGTGTCGCCGGTCGGGATCACGATGCTGTCGTCGTTGTCGCGCTCGATCGCAACGATCACGCTGTTACGCGGCATCGTAAGATCGCACAAGCTCTTGTCGGCGGCGGGCGAGCCGGCCGGCACGCTCAGACGCACGAGGCTAAGGTTGCCGCGTCCGAAGAGGTGCATCGTTTCCAGCGCCGCGGTGTAGCTGGCGGCGTTGACTTGCTCGTTGAGCACGTCGAGAATGATCTCGGTTGAGGAGATCACGATGACCGGATCGACTGGATCGAGCGAATCGAAGATCAACCGGTTGCGTGGATTGTTGACGCGCGCGATGCAGCGCGCTTTCGATTTCTTCTTGGTCAAGAGCACGACGACCAGGTTGTCTTCATCGTCGCCGGTGTCGGCGACGACGACATCGGCCCGCGCGACCCCGGCGGCTTCGAGCACCGTCGGGTCGGCGCCGTCGCCGACCATCGTGACTTGGCGGTCGATCAGCGCGTCGAGGGCTTTGGCTTTCTTGTCATACTTTTCAACCACGACAACTTCGTGATTTTGCTGGATCAGCGCGCGGGTCAGATACGATCCGACCTTACCGCCGCCGACGATGAGAATGAACACTACGCGTTAACAGCCTCTGGTGAACAACCGGTAAACATCCCTGCGAACTCACTGATCGCCTCGGGCGCCACGATCGCATTGATCTGATCGCCCTCTTGCAGGACGAGATCGTTCGAGGCGACCTGCACACCGGAGCCCCCGCGACGAATCGCGGCGACGCGAATGCGTCAGGGACGCTCGATCTCGCCGATACTCTTGCCCGCGCTGCCGGCGTCGACGGTTGCCGAGAGTGACGTCACCTTCCCGAAATCAAAAGTATGGACCGGATCCCAGGGCGCTTGCATCAGCGTATCGCGAATGAGTTTTGCGCCCACGGTGGTCGGCACGACGGTCTGGATCCCGAGCTCGCGATACATCTGGCCGCGCGGCGGATCGTAGATCCGGCAGACGACGCGTTTGATCTTGAACATGCGCTGGGCGATCAGGGCGGCCATGATATTGCGATTGTCACCATCGGTGACAGCGACAAAACCGTCAGCGGTCTGAGCACCCGCTCGCTTGAGTACGTCATAGTCGATCCCGGTGCCGACGACGACGTGTCCGCGGAAATTCGTGCCGAGCCGCTTGAAAGCGGTGGGGTTTTCGTCGACGACGATCACCTCGTGACCGTCGGCGTCTAGGAGCTTTGCGAGCGCGGACCCTACTCGTCCGCATCCCACGATGAGATAGCGCATGGGCGAGGAAGATCGTTCCAAAGAGGCCGGCTGTTCCCCTTGAAAGCGAGCTTGCTCGGCAAAGGAGGAGGGTCGGCCGATGATCAGAATAGACGGGGGTTTTGTCGGGGCGTGGCTCAGCTTGGTAGAGCGCTTCGTTCGGGACGAAGAGGTCGCTGGTTCGAATCCAGTCGCCCCGACCATTTCTTCTAAGGTCTTGCGTTGTTCGAGAGATTCGGTCCGGCCTCACTACGCGTTCTACGCGTCGCCGAACAAGAATGCCGTAATCACAATCATTATTACGTCGGTGCGGAGCACCTGATGGTGGCGCTGCTCGAAGAACGCGATCCGCAAATTCTCCATGATTTGGACGCCGATGGGATCGATGCGCGCGAGCTGCACGCCGACGTGCGCCGCCATCTCGGTTCTGGCGACGACCGGCTATGGGAAGGCATTTTGGTCACGCCACGCGTCCGTAAGATCATCGTTTTGGCCGAAGGCTACGCCGGCGAGGCGCCGGTTGAGCCGGCGCACCTGCTGCGCGCGCTGCGCGCCGAAGGTGGAAGCCTGGCGGCAGAGATCCTGCGCCGCAGCGGAAACCGAAACTCGGCAGCCGGCACCTAGGTAACGAGAGCGCGTGGAACACTTTCAGCAGATCGCGATGTCGCTGATCGATCATTACGGTTACGGCGGCCTCTTTTTTGCGCTCGTGCTGGGCAACGTGGGGTTCCCGGTCGGGGCCGAGATTCTCATGCCGGTCGCCGGCGCGCTGACCGCCACCGGGCACCTGCCCTTCCTCTGGTTGACGATTCTGGTCTCGGTCCTCGGTGAGCTCGCCGGCGGCACGATCGGCTATCTGCTCGGGCGCTTTGGCGGCCGTCCGCTGATCGAGCGCTTTGGGCGCTACGTGCACCTGACCCATGAGAATCTGGATCGCGTGCACGGGTTCTTCGAGCGCTATGGCAGCTTTGCGATCTTCGTCTGCCGCTTCATTCCGTTCATCCGCGGCATCGTCTCGATTCCGGCCGGCTTGGCGGAAATGAATCTGGCGCACTTCTACCTTTGGTATGCGCTCGGCTCGATCGTCTTCTGCGGTCCGCTCATTTGGCTCGGTTACGCGGTCGGCGGACATATCGACGCCGTGCTGCCGCTGGTGCACAAGACCGGGCTGATCGCGCTCGTGATCGCGGTGGTGGCCGTCGTGGTCACGTGGATCGTGATGCGCCAACGACGGGTGCAGCGCGTCACGCGC
>PMUE01000178.1 GCA_003167055.1 Vulcanimicrobiota bacterium
ACCGCTGAGCTACAGGCCCGCGGGGACCCCGGCGTTTTCGGGATCAGCGCCGGTCATCCCCGGCAGAATTCCTCGTAGTCGCGCTCCACTTGCGTCGAATAAGCACGCGCGAAGCGCGTCATCCCATCCTCGAACGCATCACCCGAGCCAAGATATGCCGCAATTGCCTGCGGGTCGCCGGTCCGCGCGTGCGCGCGCGCCAGCACCCATCCGCACCAGCTCGCGAAGTCGATCAGTTGATCGGCGTCGATCCCATTGATGTCGAGCGAGGCCTTGCCGTCGCGTAACTGGCGCACGTAGAAATCATGCTGACCATCGCTGGTCCATCCGACGAAGAGATCGGTCGCCGCTTGCATGAGGTGTTGTCCCATGATCGCGCGCTCGCCGTGATTTGCGTAGAGCGAAGGCCCGAGATACGGTTCGAGCGCCGACGCTACCGCCTGTTTAATGAGCAGATAGAGCGGCGTTGCTTCGCGCGACTCTAAGTGTGCAACCATCGTGAGCCATCCAACACTGCCGACGCCAACGGGATGCTCGAACACCTCAAGCAGCTGATAACGATCGAGCAGCACGCGTACGAACGGTTGCAATGATTCACGATAGTTTGCGAACACGTTGCGCGCNNGGCCAGGAGTTCGCGCTTGAGCGTCGCGCGAACGTCCACGTGAGAATACCAAACCTCGAGCGGCGAATGTCGCGCGAGCATCCGCATGTGACGGCGGTAGGCTTGCGCGGCGCGATACGCCGCTGCTTCGCCGCACCGTTTGCTAAACGACCGCCCGAGCGCGAGCAGCGGTGCGCTCGCGCACAGCCGCGCGACATCCCATTCCCACGGACCCGGCAGCGTTTCGTCAAAGTCGTTGACGTCGAAGGACAGATTGCGTTCCGGCGTGCTATAGCCCTCGAAGTTCTGCAGATGGGCATCTCCGCAGAGTTGTGCGCGCAATCCGGTCACCGGATGGCCGGCGAGATCCGCCGCCATCTGCGCCGCGCAGCCGCGATAAAACTGGAACGGATCGACGCGCATGCGCTCGTGACGCAGCACAAGCAGCTCGGGAATACGTCCTTGCTCGGTCTCGTGCAAGAGCTGGATCGGGTCGCGACGATTGGGGGCCGGCTTCCAGTGTGCGAAGGTCGTGCGCGGGACGCGCTTGCGCAGCGCCTTCGCGTCGCGCTCGACCGCGGTCACTGGCGAAATGCCGAGCGCCCCGGGTATTGAGCAGCGCTCCCCAATTGGTCCTCAATGGCCATCAAGCGATTATATTTCGCGACCCGATCGCTGCGCGAGAGCGATCCGGTCTTGATCTGCCCGGCCGAGGTGCCGACAGCGATGTCGGCGATGGTGGTGTCTTCGGTCTCACCAGAGCGGTGCGAAATCACACATGTGTATCCGGCTTTCTGCGCCATCTCGATTGCGTCGAATGTCTCGCTCAACGTGCCGATCTGATTGACTTTGATCAGGATCGAGTTGGCCACGCCTTCCTTGATCCCGCGCGAGAGAAACTCGCGGTTCGTTACGAAGATATCGTCGCCGACGAGCTGGACCTTCCAGCCCAACGATTCGGTCAGCTTTTGCCAGCCGGTCCAATCGTCTTCGGCGAGTCCATCCTCGATCGAGATGATCGGATAGCGGTTGCAAAGATCCGCGTACAGCGCGATCATGTCGTCGGCGCTGATTCCGTGTTGCGGATCGTGCGCGAAATACTTCCCGTCTTGGTAAAACTCGCTCGATGCGGGATCGAGCGCGATCGCGACCTGCTCGCCGGGCTTGTAGCCGGCGCGTTCGATCGCTGCTACCAGCAACTTCATCGCGTCGTCGATCGAGTCGAGCGGCGGCGCGTACCCGCCCTCGTCGCCGACTTGCGTCGGCAGCCCACGATCGTGCAGCAGCGCGCCGAGGGTATGAAAGATCTCTGCGCCGTAGCGCACCGCTTCCGAGAAGGTCGGTGCGCCGACCGGCACGATCATGCACTCTTGAAACTGCAGCGCACCCGACGCGTGCTTGCCGCCGTTGATCACGTTCATCTGCGGCACCGGCAGCAGCGCGGCCGTCGGGCCGCCGAGATAGCGGAACAGCGGCAACGAGAGACTCGACGCCGCCGCACGCGCCACCGCTAGCGAACAGCCGAGCAACGCATTCGCGCCGTAGTTTGACTTGTTCGGTGTGCCGTCGATCTCGATCAGGCGGTCGTCGATCTCGCGCTGCGCGGTTGCGTCGAGCCCCTCGAGCGCGGGCCCGAGCCGTTCGTTCACCGCTGCGACCGCTTTGAGCACGCCCTTGCCGCCATAGCGCGACTTGTCGCCATCGCGCAGCTCGACCGCTTCGTGCGCGCCGGTCGACGCGCCCGACGGCACCAGCGCTTCTTCAACCGCGCCGAAACTCGTGGCGACGCTCACGGCGACGGTCGGATTGCCGCGTGAATCAAGAACTTCGCGTGCATGCACGCCTTCGATCAGCGGACGCCCGCCGCCGCGCAATGATTCAATGGACATTAGTGACCTGCGATGCCGGGACGTGCGGTGCCGTCACCGGCACCACGGGCGCGATCGGCTAGGCGCGAGGAGGGAGCATAGCCATTGTTCTGTGACCGACGAGCAACGACGCCGACGCGCCCGTGCTGCCGCTGACCCATGGGGCTGCCTGTTTTCGAACGACGAACTTCGTCGCTCTTCGCTCGCAAAGCTCTGCTTTTGTCGCTCATCGCTCCTCGCTCCTCATTTCGAAAACAGACAGCGGCACCGTACGCTCCCGGCATCGCAGGTCACTCATCTCTGTTCTGTGATCCAGCGATCCATGTCGTGTTTGCGCGACACGAATTCGTTCTTGTTGAAGAATATGTTCAACTCCCGATCGGCCGAGGCTTTACTGTCGCTGCCGTGGATCAGATTGCGGCCGATCGATTGCGCGAAGTCGGCGCGAATCGACCCCGGCGCAGCGGTGAGCGGATTGGTCGCGCCGATCAATTGCCGGCAGGCCTCGATCACGCCCTCACCTTCGACTGCGAGCGCAACCAATGGACCGCTCGTAATGAAGCTCACCAGGTCACCGAAAAATGGTTTGTCTTTGTGCTCCGCGTAGTGATCGCGCGCCTTGTCACCGGGCAATTGCATGAGTTTCATCGCGGTGATGATGTAACCGCGGCGTTCGATCCGCGCGATGATCTCGCCGACCAGCCCGCGTGAAACGGCGTCGGGCTTGCACAGAATCAATGTCGTTTCTATAGCCATAGCAGGCCCCGAATACGTCACGGGCGCACGCTCCACCTATGGAGCCGGCCGAACATCCGTACGAGAGCGTGCAACGCGAACTGCGCGGCACGGCATTCGCACGAATTCGCTACGAACGCATCACCGAGAGCACCAACGACGACGCGGCGGCGCTCCTCGGCGATTCCGCCTTCGCCGGCCTCTCGATCGTCGCCGAAGAACAGACCAAAGGCGCCGGTCGCAAAGGCCGGTCCTGGATCGCCACGCCCGGCAGTTCACTCCTGGTGACCACGCTCGCGCCCGGGCCGATGCCCGCATCAAGCGTGTGGATCGTACCGTTCGGCGTCGCGATCTGCGTGCGACGGGCACTGCGCGCGAACGAGATTCGAAGCGAACTCCACTGGCCCAACGATCTGCTCGCGCAGGGCAAGAAAATCGCCGGCATTCTCTGCGTCTCGCGCGTGATCGGCGAGCGCGCGTGGGTCGCGGCGGGCGTCGGCATCAACGTCCATCGACCGCCCGGCGCCGACGAAGCGATCTCACCGCCGCCCGCCTTTTGCGACGACCTCAATCCGGCCATTACCCGGGCTGCGCTGTTACGCGATCTTCTTCTTAACTACGACGTCTGGCACCAAGCGCTCGCGACCCCGCAGCGCATTGCGCGCGTCTGGGAACGCATGGCCGGCCTCCCCAAGCGCTATCACATCCTCAAAGATGGCGACACCGAGCCAATCGATGTTACCGCCATGGCGCTTGCCAACGGCGGCGGATTGGTGGTCCAACATGATGACGGCCGGCGCGAGACCATTGCGCTCGCCGACGCGCGGGCGCTGCGCTAGCGCAAGCTATTGCCCCATGGTTGCGTCGAAGAATTTGTCGAGATCGCCATGGAATTTCTCGAGTGATGGGACGTGGAGATACACCATGTGACCGGATTCGTAGTAGCCGAAGTTCACGTGGTCGCGAAGCGCTTCGGGCAATTCGAGATGCGAGAAGGTCCACTCCGCTGCACCGAACGGCGTGGCCATGTCGAAGTAGCCGGCGCCGACAAAGACGCGCAGGTGCGGATTTTGGATCATCGCTTGTTGGAGATCGTTGCTCGTCGTGGGAGCGATCCATGGGAACGTTCCCTTACGCGTGAAGTCCCACAGTCCGAAGATATCGCCGGTGCATTCGTTGTACGTTTCTTCGCTCTTCCACCCCAGATCGTTGCGCACGTAGGTGAGGAAGCTGGCTTGCAGTCCGGGATCGGTTGCGGCATCGGCGGGATCGTAATCGGCAGAATCGCCGAGTGGATCGAGGTCGTAACCGATGTAGCGCGCGTCGAGCCGGCCGGTCGACTGGCCGGATTCGAGCAGCAACTCTTTCTCGTAGCGCGGGGGCAACACGCGTAGATCCGCCTTCTCGATGTATCCGGTGCTCAACCCGATGAGATGCGACAACTGGGTCGCGATCTGCACGAACTGCTGATGCGAAAGGCGATCGCCCTGGACGAGCGCGGAAGCGTAAGGCCCGTTCGCAAAGGCGCGCGCCTCGCTTACGGCGCTTTGCAAGGTGCCCTTATTCGGCGACTTCGAGTGGTACCAGTTGACCGCGGCTTCGGTTGGCAGATACGTCATGTACGCGATGTCGTTTCCCGGACCGGGTGCGATCGTATCGAAGTCGAGAACCGACGAGAGCAAGATCACGCCGTTGAACGCCATCGAGTTGTTGCTCTGCAAGTAGTTCACCAAGACCGCCGAGCGTGGCGTGCCGTAGCTCTCGCCGAGCAAGAACTTCGGTGAGTTCCAACGATCGTTGCGCGTGACGTACTGATAGATGAAGGCGCCGAATGCCGCCGCATCTTGATCGATGCCGTACACGGACTTTGGATCGACCTTCGGCAGCAGGCGGCTGTAGCCGGTGCCCGGCGCGTCGATGAACACGAGATCCGATTTGTCGAGCAAGCTGTACTCGTTGTTGACGAGCTGGTAGGGTGGCCCGACGTTGTGCCCGGCATCGGGAAACACCACCCGGCGGGGCCCGAGCGCGCCCATGTCGAGCGGTACGCTTGCACAGCCGGGTCCGCCATTGTAGAGGAAGGTCACCGGCCGGTGCACTGGGTCGGCACCGTCTTGCGTGTACGCGATGTAAAAGACGCGAGCCTCGGGCACACCCTTATCGGATTTGATCTCGATCGTCCCCGCGGTGGCGGTGTACGCGATCGCGCGGCCGCCGACGGTGACGTTGTTGTGTGTCGAAACCGCGTCACCCGCCGGATGCTCCGGTGGTGCAACGGTCTTGGGCGCATCGGCCGCCCGCGCGATCGACGACAAAGCGAATAGCGCGCAGAGCAGCGCCGAAACAAAAACTCGCGTGTGCATGCGAGGGGCATTGGGCCTCAATGCGCGATGCCCTGCTGTGTCAAGGGTTCGTCACGGTTGTGCGCGCTGCCGACGGCAGTGCCGATATCCTTCAACGGGACTCCCCGCGCCTTCACGTTATTGTAAGGAAGAATTTTACGTGCGTTACACCGTCGGCCGCCAGTTGGCCCTGGCATTCTCGGTTCCACTCACGCTGATCGTCGTGCTCAGCGCGGTCGCTTTCTGGGGCTTCACCCGGCTCGACCGCTCGAACGCGCAACTGAAAACCGCCCGCAACGTCGCGATGCTTTCGGAACGCGTGCCGTACGCGACACTGATGGTGCGCACGATGTCCAAGGAATTCGGGTTCGCACCGACGCCGGCCAACGCCAAAGCCGTCACCGACGCGCTCGCAAAGGTCCACACCGCGGTCGACGCGCTCGATAGCGACCGCGAGGGCACGGCGCAGGCCCATCTCGCGCAAATCCGGAGCCTCCTCATCCCCTACGATCGCGATCTACAGTTCGTGGTGCATAGCGACCCCAAAGACGTGCTGATCGCGTACAACCAAAATAAGAACCTGGTCGCTCGCGCGCGGGACCGTCGCATCGCCACCGGCAAGCTGATCGACAAACAGGCCAAGGCGATCATCGGCGAGTCCGATCTTGCCGTCGAGCGCGCCGACGCGCGCTTCGCGCAGACGCTGCGCACGATCTTAATCGCGATGGGCGTCTGCGTCACGCTCTCGCTCCTGACCGGAATCTTGGCCTCGATGCGCATCGCGCGCCGCCTCGGCGGCCGGCTGCGTATCCTTTCCGCCTCGCTCGAAACCGTGATCAACGACGATTTCGCGAGCCTCACCGAGGCAATACTCCGCCTAAAAGCGGGCGATCTCACCGGACATTTCGCCGTGCGCTCCGAGCTCATCAGATCGCGCGGTACCGACGAGGTCGCCGACATCACGAAGAGCTACAACGCGCTCGTCGGCGGACTCGAAAGCGTCGGCGATAACTGGAACGCGGCGACCGCGCAGCTCTCACGGACGATGGACGACGTGCGCTGCGCGTCGGACGAACTCAATACCACCGGTCTCTCGATTTCTGCCGCAACGCAACAAGCGAAGATCGCCATCGCGCAGATCTCCGAGGCCATTGAAAGCGTCGCCGCCCTCTCTCGCACGCAATCCTCCGACGTGCACACGTCGACGATCGCGATCGAAGAACTCGCCGCCGCCGCGTCGCAGATCGCGGCCGGCGCGTCAGATCAAACCAATGCCATCGAGCGCGCCGCGGGCCGCGTCAACGAGCTCGACGGGCAAGTCGTGACCTTCGCCGAGCTGGGCGGCAAATTAGCCGCACTCGCGCGTGAGGCGAGCCTCGAAGCGTCGCGTGGAAATCAAGCCGTGGCACAGACCGCCAACGCGATCGAGCGTCTGCGCGACGTTTCTGAGCGCACGATCGGCTCGATGCACAAGCTCGTCTCACGTTCGGAAGAAGTCGTGCGTATCGTCTCAACGATCGACGACATCGCCGATCAAACCAATCTCCTCGCACTCAACGCGGCGATCGAAGCAGCGCGCGCCGGCGACCATGGCCGCGGCTTCGCGGTCGTCGCCGCCGAGATCCGCAAACTCGCCGAGCGTTCGACCACCTCGACCTCGGAGATCGCGACGATTCTCAATGGCATCCGCAGCGAAACGCTCGGCGTTTCGACGAGCATGTCGCAAACGCAGGAAGCGCTCGACAATGGCCTTTCGCTCGCGGCGACCGCGCGCGAAGCCCTCGAACGCCTCGCTGCTTCGACCCAAAGCACGACCGAAACCGCCGACGCCGTCGCGACGGGCTCGACGATTATTCGTACCGCGTCGGCCGAGATCAACGCGATGATCGGCAGCGTGTCGAGCGTGATCGAGGAGAGCGCCGCCGCAGCGACGCAAATGCAAATCAGCACGAGTTCCGTGACCGATCTCATGCTGCCGATCGCGCGGACGTCGGAGTCGCACGCCACCACAGCCGAGGAAGTCAGCGCGAGCGCGTACGAGACCTCGGCGCAAATCACCGAACTCAATGCCACGGCGGAAACGGTGCTCATGCAATCCGACCGTCTGCGTCACGCGCTGGACGGATTCGTCATCGGGGCGGTGCTCGAAGCGGGACCACCGACGCCGGCATTGGTCGCGTAAAGCGCAGGCTAGGGCTCTTACGCCGCGCGCGCAACCTCTGCGAGCAGCGCGTGGACGTCGAGCAATAACGTCAATCGTTCGTCACGATCGACGGCGACGCCACGAACGAACGACGCTTCGTGTGCGAGCGGCAATCCCCGGACCTCCGAGCGGCCGATGCGAACCACTTCACACACCCGATCGGCCGCTAGTCCTATCGAACGTCCGTCGACGTTCACGATGATGCAGACCTCGGAGGTGCCGGGGTTACGACGCAGCGCCGTGCGAAGATCGATGATTGGAACGATCTCGCCGCGCAGGTCGATGATCCCGGCAACTCCGTCCGCAGCCCCGGCAACCTGCGTCGGCGGCTCATTGCGACGGATCTCTCGTACGTCGAGAATATCGATTCCATACTCGCTGCCGTCGACAACGAACCGTAGGTATTGCAGTGAAGCATTTGGGGAGGACATGGCGCTAGACTACCAGCGCCACGTAACCAGCGCCTAACTGGCCTTGGCGGTTTCGATCAGCTGGGATAACTGGACGGTGGTATCCACGCCGTAGTCCAGCTTCAACCGGTCGGCATATTTACGGAAGCGGCGCACCGCTTCGGCCCGTTCGCCGGCGGCGTCGAGCGCCCGCACGAGCAGCTCGATCGCGGGTTCGTCGTAGGCGTCGACGGTCAGGAGCGCCTCGGCCAGTTCGATCGCCGCGTCCGGGGCGCCGCGATCGAGCGCGTCGCGGCCCAGCACGACACCCAGAGAATGGCGGATGCCGGCAATGCGTGTCTCGATACGGTCGTACCATGCAAACCGGCTGCACGCGGAGAGCGCCGGGGCGGTGAAGACCTCGAAAAGTTCACGCAGGCGCGCGCGTTCGTACTCGCCGAGCGCGACGAAACGCCCGCACGCCGCAATGGTGCGTTCGGCCTCGACGATATCGCAGGCGACCACGGCACCCGCGCGATAGCCCTGCGGGACGCGCGGGATAGCGTCCGAATCGCCGAGCTGTTTGCGCAAGCGGTGCACGCTCATGCGCAGCGATGCAAGGGCTGCCTCTGAATCGGCCTCCGGCCACACGGCGTCACAGATGTCTTCGACCGAGAGCGCCGTGCTCGAAAGCGCGAGCAGCGCCAGAATCTCGAATTCCCGTGCGCGTACCGGAAGCGCCGTATGACCGCGGGTGACGCTGCCGTCGACGATCGAGACGCGCAGCACCCGCATGCCCTGGAGCAGCGTCGATTCCTCGATCAAGCGTTGCAGGGATGCGAGCGGTCCGCTCGCCTTCTTCCCTGCGGCGATGGCCTGCACGTCGGCGACGAGTTGTGGCGCTTGGGTTTGTTGTGCGTACGCAAGCGCCTCGGCGAGTAGGCCGCCGCGATCGCTGCTCGGCACGAGCGCGTGCGCTACGCGAACGAGCGCCGACCAGAACGGTTTGCGCGCTCGATCGACCATCGCGGTTATCTCGGTGAGGAGCGCTGCCGCAACCGTAGCATCGGTCTCTTCAAAGGCGGCGTCGAGCGAGCACAGCGTATCGATATTGAACGGGAAGCGGCCGCGCTCCGGAACGTCGGGATTGTAACGCGCGAGCACGCGGCGATGCGGGTCCGCGGCTTGCATCTCGCGGCACGCCCGTTTGAATTCGTCGCGATCGCGCGCAAAGAATGTGGCGATAGCGCGATAGCCGACGGCACGGTACAGCGCCGCCGGATCATCGAGCGCTCGCACTCGCGTCAACGCGGTATCGCACAACTCGATCAGCGCGTCCGCGTTCCCTTCGTGCATATACGCGGTGAACTGCACCCAGAATTCCTGGATCGCCATCGGCATGCCGAGCACGTTGATCGCCGCGAGCAATGCTCGCGCATCGTCGATCTGCCCAAGCGACGCCGCAAAGCCTGCACGCTCACCTTGGAAAAATGCTGCAAGGAGTTCGGCGCCGGCGGGTACCGGCGTCGCCACAAGCCGACGCTCGAGGTCTAGGGCTTCATCGGTCACATTGGCGATGCGCAACGCAACGAACATTGCCACGTCGAGCCCGTAGCGTGCGATCGCGTCGAGGCGATAGTCACGCCGTTTCTCCGCGTCGCTGAGCCGCTGGAGCATCGTCAGCGGATCGGTACGCAACGTTTCCGATCCCAGGTACCAGGTCAGTAAGCGCGGTGACGTCAGCACCCATTCGACCGGCATCAGCGGGAGCAACGCGCGGGTCCGGGTATCGACGGACGAACGATCCCGCGCCAACTGATCGAGCGATCGGGCCGCGACATCCCACACCTCTGCGGCTGCGGCGATACGCGCAGCGCGCGGGTAGGCGCCGCTCTTATAGAACAGCTCGGCGGCGCTGTGCCGCACGTTACGCACGCCGCGTTCGTATTTCGCGAGCACGGTTGCGTTGACGAAGGTCGAGAGCGTGAAGCGGCCGCCGCTGTAGCGAACGTGCCCGCTATATCCGTCGATCTCGCGTTCGAGCGCGTCGGCTGCACCGGGACCCACCAGCTCGTCGACTTCCTCGGCACTCGCTTCGCCAAGCGCGGCAACGGCGACCATCGCATCGCAGGTGGCGCGATCCAAGCGATCGAGCAGGTGCGTCTTCATGTACTGATGGACGTCGTCGAACGCAATGCCGGAGAGATCGCGCAGGCTCTCGGCAAGACGCCCCTCGCGTGCCAGCCGCAGCAAGACCAACGTGGCCACCGGCCATCCCGACGTCGTCGTATGCACCACGCGCGCCGTCGCCGCATCGAGGTCGCTGTCGGCGAACAGTTCGACACACTCCTCGACCGAGAACAACAGATCGGTCCGGGTGAGCGTGAGCACTTCATGCGGAGCAGCAAACCATGAGAAATCATAGCTCGGGCGCCGGCGGCCGAGCACGGCCAGACGCGTCCGTTCGTCGATGCGGTGCAGCAGGCGATCCAACGGTGACCAGGCCATACGCTCGAGCGTCAAGACCTCGTCGAGAACGAGCAGATCAGGCCCATGGGGGGTGCCGTTGCTATGACACGCGTCCTCCAAGGCACGGTCGGCGTCCTGTTCGTCGATCACGTCGCGCAGATTGCAATATGAGGAACTCGCGGCGCGCTGCATGAGTTGGCGCGCGATGTAGGTCTTGCCGTAGCCACCATCCGCGATCATCAAAACGACGCGCGGCTCGACCCGACAGATCCGGCCCACCAGGGCCTCCCGAGGGACTCTCATTCGAGATCAGCGACCTCTATCGGAGGGCTCTCGGCCTTCTCCCGAGCCGGCGTTACGTCCTGGTTATCTTCCGACAGGCGATTCGAATGCCGCGAAAACGCGCCGGAGGTATCGTTGTGCCGTCGCCTTCCGCTCAAGAGGAGAACGTCCATGCGCTACACCGTCGGCCGGCAACTCGCAGTCGCCCTCGCGATACCCCTCACGTTGCTGCTCGCGCTCAGCGTGGTGGCATTCTGGGGTTTCACCCAGCTCGATCGCGTCAAGTCGCAGCTCAACGCCGCTCGCAACGTCGCGGCGCTGGCGCAAGACGTACGCTATGCAACATTGAACCAGCGCTTCGCCTTTCGGCTGTACGGATACGTTCCCACCCCAGCAAACGGCAGCGCCGTTGCGGCCACCCTTACCGACGAGGACAACGCCATCGCGGTGCTCGACGCAGACGGCTCGCATACGGGCCGGGCGCACATCGCGCGCATCAAGCAACTCGAGGTGCCCTACGATCGTGCCATCAAACTCCAATTGGCCGCCGATCCCAAGGACGTCCTCGCTGCTTACAGCCGGGGTGTGAAGAACTACGTCAACGTCCTGCGCTACAAGCGTATTGCGATCAGCAATGAGATCGATGCGCAAGCAAAAGGCCTGATCGCCGACACGGCCGGCGCGGTGAAATCGGCACAGGCAGAATTCGCATCGACGCAGCGCACCGTCACGATCGCCTTTGGCGTTTGCACGATCCTGTCGCTGCTCATCGGCATCATCGTGTCGACGCGGATCGCCGGCCGATTGAGCCGCCGTCTGCGCGCACTCTCCGCGTCGCTCTACCAAGTGATCAATGAAGATTTTACCAGTCTGACCGACGCCATTACGCGGCTCGAGCAGGGTGATCTGACCGCGCGCTTCACCATTCGCTCGACGCGCGCGTCTGTACGAGGTAGCGATGAGGTTACTGAAATCACCAACAGTTATAACGCGCTCGTCGCCGGGCTCGAGAGTCTGGGCGACAGCTGGAACAGCGCCACCGAGCGCCTGGGAGCATCGATGAGCGACGTCCGTTCGGCCGCCGACGAATTGAATCAGACGGGCCTTTCGATCTCGGCCGCGACGCAGCAGGCGCGCATTGCAATCGCGCAAATCTCCGAAGCGATCGAAGGCGTGGCAACGATCTCGCGCAAGCAATCCGGCGATGTGCAATCATCGTCTACGGCCATCGAGGAACTGGCGGCCGCGGCTGCGCAGATCGCCGCCGGCGCAAGCGATCAGACCAACGCAATCGAACGCGCGGCGGGTCGCGTCAACGAACTTGACAGCCAAGTCGTGACCTTCGCCGATCTGGGTGGCGAACTCGCGCGCCTCGCGCGTGAAGCGAGCGCCGAAGCGACGCGCGGCAACCAGGCCGTCGCGCAGACGGCATCCGCAATCGAACGTTTGCGCGAAGTCTCGGAGCGTACCATCGCCTCGATGCAAAAGCTCGTCACGCGTTCCGAAGAGGTCGTGCGGATCGTTTCAACGATAGACGACATCGCCGATCAGACCAATCTCTTGGCGCTCAACGCTGCGATCGAGGCGGCTCGCGCGGGAGAGCACGGCCGCGGCTTCGCCGTCGTCGCCGACGAGATCCGCAAGCTCGCGGAGCGCTCGTCGATCTCAACATCGGAGATCGCCACCATACTCAACGGCATCCGAAGCGAAACGCTCGGTGTCTCGACCAGCATGTCGCAGACGCAAGAAGCGCTCGACACCGGGCTCTCGCTCGCGGCGACCGCACGTGAATCGCTTACGCGCCTCGCCGACTCGACGCGGACGACGACCGACACCGCCGACGCGGTTGCAACCGGCTCGACGATCATTCGCGCCGCCTCCGCCGAAATCAACGCCATGATCGGCAGCGTCTCGAGCGTCATCGAAGAGAATGCCGCGGCAGCCACGCAGATGCAGATCAGCACATCCTCCGTCACCGATCTCATGCTTCCGATCGCGACCGCCTCAGAGTCGCATGCTGCGACCGCAGAAGAGGTGAGCGCGAGCGCGTACGAGACAAGCGCGCGGATCACCGAACTCAACATGACGGCCAAAACCGTGCTCTCCCAATCGGACCGGCTGCGCAAGGCCCTCGATGGGTTCGTCACCGGCGACGCGCTGCAGGCAGCACCGGCTACGCCGGCCCTTGCCGCATGAGCTTCATGAGCACGCTCTTGGGCGCATTCGTGTCGTCGCCCGCGCTTCGCCTGGAGTCGCTCCGGGATGCGCACAGCGGCGAGCTCGTCGGCCGCGAGGCACGTTTCGAACAACGCGATCTCTCCATCCGTGACGAGCACGGTCTGGTCGACCGCTGGGCCTTGCGGAGCGCGCTAGCCGCCGCCGGCGCCGTCGCGAACGAACATCCGGCGGTACCGACGCACGTCGACGTCTTCAGTGTCACCGACATCGATCATGCGCGCGAGCTTTATCAGTGGCTGCGCACGCTCACGCCTCATCTTCACGATCAGCGGCTTGCGCTCGAGATCGACGAGCGTTTCGTCGCGCCCTACGCCGAAACGATCGGGGGGTTCGCCGGCGCGGTGCGCCGGCTCGGCATCGAGCTGGTCGTGGATCACGCGCGAAACTGCGGCGGAATCGAGCAGGCTCTACGCAGCGTTCATTGCGACGCGGTCAAAATCGACGCGTCGCTGATCGATGCAATCGCATTCGATAGGTCAGCACGCGCTTCAACGGCCGAAATCACGCGTGTTGCGCATAGCTTGGGTATGTACACGATCGCCGACGGCGTGCTCGACCGCGAAACCTGGGAACGCGCACGCGATCTCGGATGCGATCGGGTTCAGGGCCTCATCGAGCTTCCTATTTAACGACGCCGCCCAGCGGAACGCCGGCGCCGGAGAGCGCGGTCTTGGCCTGCGATTCGACGCCGCCGTCGATCGATAGGCATAAATTCGAGGGGGTGTTGACGGTGGCCGGTTTCGGAATCATCTTCGCGGCGATACCCGCGTCCTTGAGCGCCTTGGTGGCGATCATCGTATCGGCGTTGCTGCCGAAAAACAGAATCAAGTCAGCCATGGCTGCGGTCGCTAACCTGCTTCTCCGGTAACAAGTTGCGTGAGTGCAGCTGCGACTTCGTTGAGCTCGTTCACGCGATTGGCCGCGTGCAGCATGCGACTACTCATCTCTTGCGACAGCGTATCGATGACGATGATGTCGCTTTCCAGTTCATCGTTAACCGTTTTGAGCTCCGCGAGTTTCGGCGAGGTTCTATCTTGCGAACGCAACTCGTCGATCAGACGCCCGCTGCGCTCCACGGCAGCCTTCGTCATCGCGACGTGATCGCCGGAAACTTCGCTGCCGACGATGGCCACGCCGAGTTCCTTAGCGGCACTGCGCACCTGTTTGCTGCGCTGATCGAGCGTGTTGGAGAGCACCTGCACGACCCCGACGCCAAACGCAGCCGCTACGATCGCCGCGATGAGTCCCCAGATGATCACCGTCATCGTCGTGTGGTTGATGATGTTGTTCAAATTGGCGAGCGGCGTGCCGTACCAGCGCGCGCCGATGACGTGCTGCTGGTCGTCGACGATCGGATCGATGCGCACGAGATAGCGCGTGCCGCCTTCGGTGTCGACGCCGGTATAGGGCGTTCCGTTCTTGGCGACGTCGGCGGCCGGCTGCACTTGCTGATCGACCGTCCGCGTCCCGTCGGGCTCTTGGATCGTGCTCGAAACGATCGCGTCGCCTTCGAGAATCGCCGATGAGCCGCCGAGTGCCGCCGTGGCCTGATCGACCAGATCGTAATAGTGATTGAGCAGTACGCCGCCGTAGATTGCACCGATCGTGCGTTCATTCTGATCGCTGATCGGCGCTGCCGCAACGATAGCCAGACCGTGATCGAGATGCTCCGCACCGGCAGTTCCGTCGGCCCCACGGATCTCGGCTTGCGCTTGCGGTGCCAGCCCTTCACCGGCAAGAACGCTTGTATCGAGAAGCGTCGCGGTGCTAACGGTCTCGCCGGTCAGCGCCCGCTGCACCAGCGGATTCGTCCGCAGCGAACCCGGCTGCGCGCCGTTCGCACGCGCGATGACGTTGCCGCCGGCATCGACGACGGTGAGAAACGAAAGCCCCGAGGTCCGCGCGATATTAGAGAGTTGATCGGCCAGGGCCGCGACGTTGTGCGTTTGCAAACTCTTGCGGAGCGCATCGCTGACCGCATCTTGGGCTACCAGCAATCGAATTTGATCTCGGCGTGAGTCCCAATACCCTTGGAAGGCACCGCCGCCGTTCGTCACTTGCGTTAGGCCAAGCTGCGTGAGATCGTGCTGCAGCACGACGCGCGTCGCGACGACGCTCACCAGAAAGAAAAATACGATCGCGCCAACGATCGTCCCGAGCAGTCGTACGCGCAGACTTAGCCTCATGCCCTGACTCCCTCCGTCCCCGCCTCGCTCACCTTGAATTGGGCTAGCCGTGAATCAATTTTGCCGGCCAGATCGTTCATCTGATCGACCGATTCGAGCATGCGCTGCGCAGCGTCGGTGACTTCCTTGTTCACGTAGGTGAGCACTTCGACCGATGAGGCGTTCTGCTGCGAGATCGAGGAGATGTCCGAAAACGCCTTGCTGACTTCGTCGGACTGGCGCGTCATCGACTGCGTCGCCTTGAGATTGAGACCGACCGACTTGGTGATCTCTTCGATTTGGCGGATCACCTGATAGGAGTTCGCGCTCATGGCGCGCGTGACCGAGCTGATCTCACCGATCTGCTGATTTGCCGCCAGCACCGCCGACACGATTTCTTGCAAGGCACCGGAGGCCGAACTCGTGCTACCCGTGCTCTCCTCGACGCGTTCGGTCAAACGCTCCATCGCGCTTACGACTTCGAAGATCACGCCCTGCGTCGAACTGATGTGGCCTGCGATCTCTTTGGTCGCCTGGACGCTGCCGTCGGCGAGCTTGCGAATTTCACTGGCCACGACGGCAAAGCCGCGGCCGTGCTCGCCCGCGCGCGCCGCTTCGATCGCGGCATTGAGCGCCAGCAGGTTTGTCTGTTCGGCGATACGATCGATTACTTTGACGATGTCACCGATTTGCTCGGAATTGTTGCCGAGTTGACCGATATCGTTGGCTAAGTCGTTGATCGTCGTGCGAATCGTCTGCATGCCGTCGACGATGGTGCCGATCGCGGTGCCGCCGCGCTCGGCGGTTCGCGACGTTTCCGCGGTGCTTGTCGAGAGCGAATCGACCTGCGCCGCAACTTCCTCGATCGAACTTGCCATATTCGATACTGCGAGCGCGGTCTCGTCCAGACTGCGCGTCTGTTCTTCTGCCGAGGCAGCAATCGTCGAAATCGCTTCGGTCAGTACGACGACTTTCGAGGTCGCTTCTTCGACGATGCGCGATTGCTCTTGAATGCCTTCGTCGAGCTGGCCTTGCGCGACTGCTGCGCCCTCGATCACTGCGAGTGCCGTAGACGCGGTCGTGCGCAATTCGGTACCGGCGTCGCCGAGATTCCCAGCGTTCCCGTGCAGCTGGCGCAAGAATTCGCGCATCCCGAAAATCAGCTTGTTGAGCGCGATGGCGAGATCTTGAAGCGCTCCGTCGCTGACCGCAATGTTCTTGGTGAAATCCCCCTGCGAGACTTCGCGAATGCCGGAGGCTAGCGCGGCGAGGCTCGTCGTCATCGCCGCGCCGTTGGCCGCCTCGCCGCGCTGAAGCGCGACGCGCGGCGCGGGCCGGAACGCCGGTTGTCCGGAGCCAAGCTCGCCCACGTCCTCGACCGGCGCCTCTTCCCCATAGAAGAGCGTGCTGACCACGACGCCGGCGATCAAAACGATAAGTGCATTGACGAGCGGGTCGCCGTTACCGTGTGCGCCGCGCGAGGCGTAGTCCGCGACGGCAGCAAGGAGCGCGAGGACCGCGCCGTAGGGGAAGCCCGTAGCGGCGGCGGTGAGCGCGACGATGACCACGAGCGGCGCCTCGATCGGGTAGGCAGACCCGAACCACGCGACGAGCCCACACGCCACGATGCCAAGGACCGCCAGGCCTAGACGAGTCGGCAAACCGAGCCGTGCCCGAAGACCGGCGAAATAGGCAGAGATCATTTATGAGAAGATTGACGGTCGAAAACGCCCTAACCTTTAGTCCCGCCTACCTCCGCGGTCCCCCTGGACGCCCTTCTCAGCGTTCGTTACGCGCGCGGCTGATGCGCTTGTCGCACGCTTCGCAAAAGTGCGACATCTTATTGTCGGTTTCGAAGATCGAGTTCGAGTAGTACATCGCGCAGCGGGCATTGAAGCAGTGGCGCAGACCGAACGCGTGGCCGAGTTCGTGCACGCACTCTTTGAGCGTCCGCTGGAAGAGCACGTTGGGATCGGGCTCCTCGCCGTAGTATTCCGAACGCAAACGATGAAGGGAGACCGCCGCAACGCCCTGCGCCTCGTCCGCGTCACCATAGATGAAGCGATGCGACGTCTTATAGAGGTCATACTCGGTCAGCGCCAGATAGAGACCCGCGCCGTCAGGATGCGCGCGCCGCACGCGCGCGACCAGCGTCGAGAGGAAGAGCTGCGCGCGGGTGGCGTTGAGCGTACTGCGCGGTACCACGAGCGCTCGCTCGATCTGCACCGTCGAAAGAAACCGTTCTTCCAAACACGGAGCTAACCGGTCGAGAAACGCGCCCTCCATGGCGTTGATCGGGACGATGCGGATACGGGACTCCATCTTGAGGCGACGCGCTTCGACACCGCAGGTCCCGACACCGCTTGCAGCGCAAGGGCGTTTGATGATCGTCGGGATCGGCATTGACCTCGCCGAGGTCGAGCGTTATCGCTTCGACGAGCGCGCACNNGACAAGGTCTACACCGAAGAAGAAATGGCGTACGCGCTACGCAAGCGCCACTGGGCCGAGCGTCTCGCAGGATTCTTCGCAGCGAAGGAAGCGACGCGAAAGGCCTTTGGACATGCCATCCCCTGGCGTGAGGTCGGCGTGTCGCATGAGCGCAGCGGCAAACCGATCCTGCGCTTCTACGGGAGGGTCGAGCATTTGCCGGTCGCGCGCAACATTGCCGCCATCCATCTCACGATCACGCACTCCGCCACGACCGCCGCAGCTGTCGTTATCTTAGAGCAATGATCCGGGTTCTCACGCCTGCAGAGATGCGTGACGCAGACGCACAGGCCGTCAAGGCTGTCAGCGTCGACGCACTGATGCACAAGGCCGGCGCTGCAATTGCAGCCTACGTGCGCGCGCATGTCGCGCCCGGCAGCCGCGTCGTCGCCTTCGCTGGGCCGGGCAACAATGGTGGCGATGCTCGCGCGGCCTTCGCCCAGCTTCCCGAGTACGACTGCGTCCTCCACGGGCCCGATGCAATGCCGAGCAACGACGACGACGCGCGTGCGACGCTCGACGGCGCGGCGCTCGCGATCGACGGGCTCTTCGGCACCGGCGCACGCCTTCCGATCGATCCACGCTATCTGCCGGCGGTACGCGCGCTCGACGCACGCACGACGCGCGTGCTGGCAATCGATATTCCGAGCGGCGTTAACGCGCTCACCGGTGCCGTGCCCGGTGAGGCGGTTCGCGCAAGTGCAACGATTGCGCTCGCGGCGATGAAACCTGGTCAGCTGTTCGAACCCGCGCGCGAGTATTGCGGCGAGTTGTGGATCGCGGACATCGGCAT
>PMUE01000260.1 GCA_003167055.1 Vulcanimicrobiota bacterium
CGGCATCACGCCCAACATCGATGGATCAGTCATCCGCTTGACGGTGCCGCCGCTAAACGAAGAGCGCCGCAAAGACTTGGTCAAGGTCGTCAAAAAGAAAGCCGAGGACGGCAAAGTTGCGGTGCGCAACGTACGCCACAAAGCGCATGACGATCTCAAGGAGCAGCTCAAGAAACACGCGATCACCGAAGACGATAACAAGCGGATGCAGGACCAGTTGCAGAAGCTGACCGACCGTTTCGTCAAGGAGATCGATTCGCTGGTCGCGAGCAAAGAAAAAGACATCATGGAAGTCTGACGGCTTTCTGATGCATGACACGATCACTGATCTCACCCTGATGCCGGAAGTCCAAGCGCGTGCGGCACTTGCCGGACGGCGTTTGCGTCTCTCGGTGCTTGCGCCGGTCGGTCCGGCGCTCGGCGTGGGAACGCTGCGCGTGCTGCGGGTCAGCGAGCGCGACGGTTTGAGCGAGATCGTGGCNNGCTGCGCACGACCGAGCGCGAGGATTACGTCGAGCTGGTTTGTGGTTACGAGTCGTATGCTAGCCCCGATTGACGCGGCGGTGCCGCGGCATGTGGCAATCATCATGGACGGTAACCGCCGCTGGGCGCGCGAGCGTAGTTTGCCGGCGCTCGAAGGCCATCGGCGCGGAATCGTTGCGCTACGCCGCGTAACGCAAGCGGCGAGCGATCTCGGTATCGAGATCGTGACGGTCTACGGCTTCTCGACCGAGAACTGGCGGCGTGACGCGCAAGAGATCGCGTTTCTCTTCGATCTGTGCGTCTATTTTGCCAAGAGCGAGTTGGCGGAATTGCAGCGCAACAACGTCCGCGTGCGCATCATCGGCGACTGGAAGGCGTTGCCGGAGCGCTCGCGCGAGGCGCTTGACGATCTGCAAAAAGGTACGGCGTCGAATACCGGCCTCGTTTTGAATCTGGCGGTGAATTACAGTTCGCGCAGCGAGCTCGAACGCGCCGTGCGGGCGATTGCAAACGACGTGCGTAGCGGCGGGCTGAACCCCGAGCGCATCGACGACGAGCTGATCGCGTCCTACCTCTATACCGCCGGCGTCCCCGACCCGGATTTGCTGATCCGGCCCGGCGGCGAACAGCGGCTTTCGAATTTCATGCTCTACCAGGCTGCGTATAGCGAGCTCGTCATGAGCGACGTCTATTGGCCGGATTTCTCCGGAGAGCATCTCACCGCAGCAGTGCGCGAATATGCTCGGCGTCAGCGGCGTTTCGGAGAGTAGGTTACTAAGCGTGCGGCGGATCGTCGTCGGCTTGATCCTTGCCGTCGTGGGATTGAGCCTGGTCGCCAATCGCTGGACGTTCGACGTGCTAGTGCTCGTGCTCGGCACATTGATGCTCTGGGAGCTCAACGCGCTCTGCGAGATCAAGGGGCAGCCGCTCGAGTATCCGGTCGCGATCGGCGGCGTCGTGAGTTACATCGTGCTTGCGTGGTTCGACCTGCTGCACAAGTGGGAAGGCGTGTTACTTGCCGCCGTCACGATCGCCAGCTTTTGGATCGGCATGTACGGCGACCAGAAGGGCTACTTCGCACGGACGGCCTACACGGTGCTCGCCGTGCTCTACATCGGCAAGCTGCTCACCTATTTCATCTTTATACGCTCGGTCCCGCAGACCGGCATCTGGTGGACGTACGATGTGGTGGTGCTCATCGCGTTGACCGACATCGGCGCGATGGCCGTCGGCTCACTGATCGGCCGCCATCAACTCACCAAGATCTCGCCGAAGAAAACGATCGAAGGTTCGGTCGGTGCGCTGCTCATCGTTTCCGCCGTGGGCGCGGCGGCCGCGCTGTGGTTTCCGCAGTTGCAGCTGCAATGGTGGCAGGGCCTGATACTCGGGTTGACGACCTCGATTGCGGCGCAAGCCGGCGATCTCGCGGAATCAGCCCTCAAGCGTGATGCCGGCGTGAAAGACACCGGACAAATCATTCAAGGCCATGGCGGCGTGCTCGATCGTTTCGATTCCTATCTGTTCGGCGGTATGGCGTACTTCGGCACGCTGCATATCATCGGCGTGATGACGGTACCACCGCAATGAGTACGCAGACTCTCGCACGCAAACGTGTCGCCATTCTCGGATCGACCGGTTCGATCGGTACGCAAGCGCTCGACGTCATCGCCGCACATCCCGAGCGCTTCACCGTCGTTGGGTTGGCGGCGGGACGCAACCTGGCGCGCTTGCGTGAACAGGTGCAGACGTTTGCACCCGAGGTTGCAACGAGTGCGGAGGACGGCCCCGAGGGCCTGATGCGCGTTGCAACACAAACGCAGCCGGACATCGTCCTGGCCGCGACCGATGGGGCGGTCGCCTTCGACGCCGTGCACGCGGCGATCGAGCGCGGTACCGATGTGGCGGTCGCCAACAAGGAGCTCATCGTTGCCGCCGGCGAGGTGATGCTCGCCGCTGCAGCACGAAGCGGCAGCCGACTCTTGCCGGTCGACTCCGAGCACAGCGCACTGTTCCAGTGCCTGGTAGGTGAAGACCCCGCGACGGTCGCGGCGATCGTCGTAACCGCGTCAGGCGGACCGTTTCGCACGACGAGCGCGGCGGAGATGGCCGAGGCGACCTTAGAATCGGCCCTGGCCCACCCGACCTGGCGCATGGGGACGAAAAACACGATCGACTCGGCCACCTTAATGAACAAGGGCTTGGAAGTGATCGAGGCCAGCCGCCTGTTCGGCCAGCCGGGCGAGCGGGTCCTCATCGCCGTGCACCCGCAATCGATCTTGCATGGCTTTGTCGTTTTTACCGACGGCAGCGTCAAAGGCCAGCTCTGTGCTCCCGATATGAAAATCCCGATCGGCTATGCGCTGGCGTTTCCCGAACGGCTCTCAGGCTTCTCAGCTACCGTGGACCCATTGAATGCCCTTGGTGCTAAACCGGACGCCTCGGCCCTACGTTATGACTTCGAGATGCCGGATTTCGAGCGGTTCCCGTGCCTGCGGCTGGCCTACCAGGCGCTCGCCCGGGGCGGAACGGCCCCGGCGGTGCTTTCGGCCGCCAACGAAGTCGCGGTGCGTTCGTTTGTCGAAGGTAAGGTTCGGTTCGGTGAGATTGCGCGGATCATCGAAACCACGTTGGAACGGGTGGCACACCGGGATGCAACCCTGGCTTTTATTCGGGAAGCCGATTCGGACGCGCGTCTTGCGGCCGCAGAGTACGTAGAGGACATCAGGTGTTGCTAGCAGTCATCAGTCTCGTCTGGCTCGGAAAGACCGTCACGTTTCTCGTGATGCTCTCGATCCTGATCGTGCTGCACGAGTACGGCCACTTTCTCGTCGCGCGGCGTAACGGCGTGCACGTCAATGAGTTCTCCATCGGCATGGGTCCGCTCGTTGCGAGTTGGAAGAGCCCGCGCACCGGCACGCAGTATTCGCTGCGCGCGCTGCCGATCGGCGGCTACTGCGCGATGGAAGGCGAAGACAACAAGACCTCCGAGGCCGAGCAACAGCGCCAATTTCGCACGGAATCAGGGCGTCCGTCACCGGCAAACTTCCAAGCCAAGAGTCCGTGGAACCGCCTCGCGATCATCCTCGCCGGGCCGGTGTCGAATTTTATCCTCGCGTATATCATCTTGCTCTTCGGCGCGCTGGCGTTCGGTGTTCCAAGCGATCATCTCGATCGCGCGGTCGTCACCGCCGTCGTTGCGGGCAGTCCCGCCGATCAGCACGGCCTCAAACCGGGTGACCGCATCGTCTCGGTAAGCGCGAACGGGAAGAAGGTCACCAAAGCCAACGCGCTGGTCGATACGATTCACTCGTCGCTCGGAAAAACGATCGAAGTGACGTACGAACGCGACGGCGTTTCGAGCATGATCGAGATCGCGCCGGCGCCGTGTCCGCCGCCGCTGAGTCCGAAGTTGGGTTGCATCGGGTTTTCACCCGAACCGGCGTTCGAACGCGTCGGCTTCCTGACCGCCGTGCGCTACAGCGGCTTGGAATACGCAAATGTCGCCGATCAGACGTTTATGTCGCTTGGACTTCTGGTTACGCACTTTACCCAGACCGCCGGACAAGTTTCCGGTGTGATCGGCATGGGTCAGGTTGCCGGCGTCGTGCAAGACCTCGGTTGGGGTCCGTACCTCACGCTGGCCGCTACGATTTCGTTCGCACTCGGAGTGTTCAACCTCTTACCAATTCCGGCACTCGACGGTGGACGCGCTGCCTTCATCATCGCGGAGCTGTTGCGCGGCAAACCGATCGATCCTGATAAAGAAGCGCTCGTGCACGTCGCCGGCTTTGCCGCGTTGATGGCGCTGATGCTGCTCGTCGCCTTCCACGACATCGCTCGTATCTTCTCCGGCCAAGGGGTATTCTAGTGATCCGCCTACGGCGCAAATCGAACCCGATTTTCTTGCAGAACAAGACCGGCAAGTCCGACGCGAAGAGCTTGTGGATCGGCGGCGACCATCCGGTTGCGGTGCAATCGATGACCACGACCGATACCGCCGACGCCGATGCAACGCTGCAGCAAGTCTACGCGCTCGCGATGGAAGGCTGCGAAATCGTGCGCGTCACCGTCAAGGATCCGCCCGATGCCGCGGGATTGCCGGCGATCGTCTATCGCTCGCCCGTCCCGATCGTCGCCGACATTCACTTCGATCACAAGATGGCGCTGGCGGCGATCGAGGCCGGCGTCGCCAAGCTGCGTTTGAATCCCGGCAACATTCGCGATCCGAAGAAGGTCGCTGAAGTCGTCACCGCCGCCAAGGCGCGTGGGATTCCGATTCGCGTCGGGGTGAACATGGGCTCGCTCGCGCCGGATCTCGAGAAGACGCTCGGTCACACCGCCGAAGCGATGGTACTCTCGGCATTGCGTCACGTCGAGATGCTCGAAGAGCACGGCCATACCGATATCGCGATCTCGCTCAAAGCGCACGACGTGAATACCACCGTCGACGCGTATCGTCTGGCCGACAAGACGCTGCGCGAACGCAACACCCCCTATGCGTTGCATCTCGGCATCACCGAAGCCGGACTCTTGCGCGACGGCACGATCAAGTCG